>JBOHSN010000034.1:0-38095 GCA_050733215.1 Gemmatimonadales bacterium | reverse complement strand
CCTTCCCGGTACCCGATTCGCCGCGCACCAGCACCGTCGCGGTAGTGGCCGCCACCTGCGTGATCTGCTCGCACACGCCGCGCATGGCGCCGCCGCTGCCGATGATGTGATCGAAGCGGAACTTGTCCTGGAGCTCCTGGCGAAGGTGCTGATTCTCCTCCATGAGCCGCGCCCGCTCGGCGTCGAGCAGCCCCTGGATCTTGAGCGCCTGGGCGAGCTGCGTCGCGACCACGGAGAGGAGCGCTGTCGTCGCCTCGTAGTCGCGACCGGGCTCGTAGGGGAGATCCACCGAGAGCGCGCCGATGGTCTGGCCGCTCAGGACGATGGGCACGCAGACGAACGTCAGCTCCTTGCCGGGCAGCTCGCGCCGGCTGGCCGCCCGGAACAGGAAGAGCGGCTCCCGGCTCACCATCGGCACGACGATGGGCTTCCCGTGCTCCACGACCCGGCCGGTGATGCCCTCGCCCAGGCGGTAACGGGCCCGCCGGCCGTCGGGCGTGATGCCGGCGGAGGCCTCGATGTAGAGCTGGCCGGTAGCGGGCTCGATGAGGGTGACCGTGCTCCGGAGCGACCCGCACGACTCCGCGAGAACCTCGAGCACCCGGTGGAGGCCGGCATTGAGCGTGGTGGCGCCGGACAGCGCCTGGCTGACTTCCAGGAGCGTGGCGATCGCCAGATTCTCGGGCGGGGGCTGGCGGACGGAGCGAACGAGGCCGGACTGAGTCACCACCGGAGGCTAGGCGGGCCGGAGCGCGGTGTCAATGATTTCGTGCAATTGTTGCACAACTAACCATGCAGCCTTACCGCGCACGCGGCCATTTCGCATCCTTGATCTTTAGCGCACACTATTTGCGCACGCATGTCGCGACACCTGGCATCAACGAAAGTCATGACCACAGAGGACACGGAGAACACAGAGAACGGCTAATGTGGTGGTCGCCTCCAGGCGCTGTTGCTCGGCAAATGAGACCACCGAATTAGTCGTTTTCTGTGTTCGCTGTGTCCTCTATGGTTAAACGCAGTTCCCCGCCGCCTACCGCGTCTCGATGCCCGGTGCGATATCGACTCGGACCTGCTGCTTCTCGGTCACCTCCCCATACGTGAGCGCGACGGTGTATTCACCCGGCGGCACGAGCTTGTCCGGACCCTCCCCACCGTATTGGATCATGAGATCCTTCGTGAGCTTCAGGTTCCAGGTCACCCGGTTGATGCCGGGCATGCCCGGCGCGGTGAGATTGGCGACCGGCTGCCCCTTGCTGTTGGTGATCGCGATCTTCACCTCGTCGCCGCTATACCGCCGGATCCAGAAGCTCACCAGCATCCCTTCCGGCGGGTTCTCGCCGCGGAATACCGCGGTTCCCGACCAGTCGGTCCAGCCGGGCAGCAGATAGCGCCCGAGGGTAGGACGAATCGAGAACAGGTGTGCCGGCTTCCGCCGCAGCTCCGGCGTGAGCGCCTGCAACGGCCGGATGTCGTCGAGGATGTAGATGCTCCGTCCATGCGTGGCGGCCAGCAGGTCGAAGTCCCGCGGGTGGATCAGGATGTCGTCCACGGCCACGGTCGGCAGCTTGCCCAGCTTGAACCACCGCGCCCCGCGGTCTACACTGGCCCAGAGCCCGAACTCGGTCCCCGCGAACAGCAGGTTGGGATTCGTCGGGTCTTCCCGGACCACCTTGACCGGCCCGCCCTCCGGCAGATTCGCAGCGATGTTCTGCCAGGTCTTCCCCCCGTCGGCGGTGCGGAGCAACCAGGGCGTGTACCTGCCGGTGCGGTGCCCGTCGATGGCCGCGTAGGCCACGAGCGGATCGTGGTGGCTCGCCTCGATCCGCGAGATCCACACTCCCTTGACCGCAGCCGGAAGGGTCGCGGTGAGGTCGGTCCAGGCGCCGCCGTCGGTCTCGGTCTTCCACAGCTTGCCGTCGTCGGTGCCGGCCCAGAGCAGCCCCTGCTTGACCGGGGATTCCGCGAGCGTGTATACCACGCCGAACTCTTCCGCCCCGCTGCCGACTGCGGTCATGCGGGTCAAGTCGCGGGTGGAGAGATCGTCGCTGATCTGCTGCCAGGTCTGGCCGCGGTCGGCGAGACGGAAGATCCGATCCGCGCCGTAGTACATGACCTTCGGGTCGTGCCGGCTCTGGATCAGCGGCGAGTTCCAGTGGTAGCGGAACGTCGGCGAGCCCTCGGTCGGCTCCGGCTTGATGCTCTTCTCCTGACCGTGCGAAAGCCCGAACCGGAAAATGAAGCCCTGCTGCGACTCGGCGTACACAAGGTTGGAATCGGCGGAATCGAAGACGCAGTACGACCCGTCGCCGCCGCCGATCTGGATCCAGTCGGCATTCTGGATGCCGTCCTTGGTGTAGGTGCGGCTCGGGCCCACCCAGTTGGTGTTGTCCTGCAGCCCGCCGCAGATCCGGTAGGGCTCGCTCCGGTCCACGTTGATCCGGTAGAACTCGCCGCCGGCGAACCGGTTCTGGAACTCCCACCCCGCCCCGCCGTCCACGCTCTGATAGAGCCCGCCGTCGGTGCCGAGCAGGAGCCGCTTGGGCGAGCGCGGATCGATCTCCAGCGCGTGGTTGTCGGGATGGACGTTCTTGAAGCGGTCCTCACGCCACGTCTTTCCGCCGTCCTCCGAGACGTGCAGCGCGTACCCGAGAACGTACACAAGCTGATCGTTGGCCGGGTCCACCCGGATTTTGCTGAAGTAGAACGGCCGCGGATTCAAGGTGCTCACCCGGGTCCAGCTCTCGCCGCCGTTCTCCGAGCGGAACACACCGCCGGCTTTGCTGTGGTTGTCGTCGATGCTCGACGTACCGCCCTCGTCGCTCTGCACGACGGCGTACACGACCTGCGGATTCTTCGCGTAGACGGCGAGGCCGATCCGCTGAGTGCGGCCGGGCAGACCGGCAGCGAGCTTCTTCCACGTCGTGCCCCCGTCGGTGCTCTTGAAGATCCCGCCGAGGTCTTTGCCGTCGGTGGCGCTCGCGCCGGAGATGAACTGCCAGGGATAGCGGCGGCGGGCGTAGAGCACCGCGTAGAGCACGTCCGGATTGCCCGGGTCGATCGCCAGGTCACCGCAGCCCACCCGGTCGCCGTAGGGCGCGGCCGCTCCAAGCACGAGCTTCCAGCTCTTGCCCGCGTCGCCGGTCTTGTAGCACCCCCGCTCCGGGTTGGGACTCCACAGATCCCCCATCGCGGCGACCCAGGCGGTGTTCGGATCGCTCGGGTGCACGATGACGTCCGCGATGGTCTTCGACAGCCGGAGGCCGACGTTGGTCCAGGTCTTCCCCTCGTCGGTGGAGCGGTAGACGCCGTCGCCCCAGCTCGAGCTGTTCCGGTCGTTGGCCTCGCCGGTGCCGGCCCACACGACCTTGGGATCGGACGGCGCGACGGCGATGGCGCCGATCGCCGCGACCGGCTGGTCTTCGAAGATCGCCTCGAACGTCCCACCGTTGTCGCTCGTCTTCATGATGCCGCCGGTACCGAGGCCCACGTAATAGGTCCACGGGTCGGTGGGGTGCAGCGCGATCGCGGCGACCCGCCCGCCCATCACCGCGGGACCGATGCTCCGCCCCTTGAAGCCGGCGGGCATGACCAGCGAGTCGAGCCCGGTCGTGTCCGCGGGGGTCGCGGTGCGCGGCGTCTCCGCACGGGGCTTTTTCGGCCTGGGTTCCTGGGCAGCGAGCGATACGGCAACGGCGAGCGACAGCCACAAGAGAGCGGAGGCGGATCGGCGATGCATCGGATGGCTCCGGGTGAGCGGTTGAGCAGCGGGCAAGATACTGCGCTCCGGGGGCCCACGTGAGGGCGTCGGCGGGGAGTGTGATGGCGCCGCTATGCCGCAGCGGTGGGAGCCGCCTAGCGTGGGAAATGGTCACCACCGTCTCGCCTCGAGCTGCGACCAGAATCACCTGGCGCATCGTGCCGCCGCTGGCCGCGGCGGTCGCGCTCGGGCTTGGGCTGCTCGCCTCGGTCCGCTATCTCGCCCGGCCGCTTGCGATCCTGATCCTCGCGATCACCCTGGGCGAGGCACTCGAGCCCCTGGTGGTGCGGCTTCAGCGGCGGGTGCGGCGCTCCGTCGCGATCGCCCTCGTCTATCTGACACTGCTCGTAGTCATCGGGCTGGCGGCGTGGCTCCTCGTGCCCGAGCTCGTGAATCAGGGCCGTGACATCGGCCAGCAGCTCCTCGCGCTGTTCGAGCGAGGCCAGGCGTTGATCGCACGGTGGGATCAAGCCGCCGGCGGCACGGTCGGGCGGATGGCCGGCGCGCGCCTGGGTGAGATGGGGGCAGCGGTCGTGGGGCTGCCGCTCAAGGCCTTCACGGTGGCGCTGGAGATGCTGCTGGTCGTCTTCCTGTCGGCCTATTGGCTGCTCGGCTCGCCGGCGCTTCGCGGATTCTGTCTCTCACTCATTCCGCCCGAGTCGCGCGCCCGTATCGCGGCCGTGTTCGAGGAGATGGGCGACGCGATGGGCGGGTACGTGCGCGGGGCGGCGATCAGCGCCGTGATCATGGGGGCGCTGGCGTGGCTCGGGCTTCTACTGATCGGGGTGGACTACGCGCTGGCACTCGGCGCGCTCACGACCCTGGGGGAGCCCATCCCGTACATCGGACCCATCGTGGTGGGCGCCGCGGTGGCCCTGGTGGCGCTCGCGCAATCGCCCACCAAAGCACTCCTCGCGATCGGTCTCTTTACCCTGCTCCAGCAGCTCGAGGCGAATTTCATCGCCCCGAACGTGATGAGCCGGGAGACCCGCACCTCGCAGGCGCTCGTGATCTTCGCGCTCCTCGCCGGCGCCGCGGTGGGCGGGCTGCTCGGCGCCTTGGTCGCCATTCCCCTGGCGGGGGCGCTCCAGGTGCTGGTGCTCCGAGTGATCGCCCCGGCGGTCCGTCGGCGGACCGGTGCGGACCGTCCGGCCGACGGTCTGTGACCTTCCCCACATCCCGCGCCTGCGCCGGGGGACTATGATCGCGCTCCTGCTGACGCGGGACGATGATCACGCCTCCTGGTATCGGAATGCCCTCGTATGCGGATTGCACTCATCTCGACACCGTTCGCCGCGGTGCCTCCGAAGGAGTACGGCGGCACCGAGTTGGTCGTTCACGAGCTGGCGGACGGCCTGGTGGCGCGGGGCCACGACGTCACCCTCTATGCCACCGGGGACTCGCGCACCACGGCTCGACTGAAGTCCTTGTACCCCGAGGCACGCTGGCCCCCGGACCCGTTCCGCGACCTCAACCACGTCTCCTGGGCGTTCGGCGACGCAGCTGCGCGACGGTTCGACGTGGTGCACGCGCATTCACCCACGGCGCTGGCGCTGAGCCGCATGCTGCCGGATATCCCGCTCGTGTACACCATCCATCACGAGGAGCAGCGACGGATCACCGAGTACTACCCGCACTTTCCCGAGGTGTGGTACGTCGCGATTTCGGCCGACCAGCGGACCCGGCAAGGTCCCCTGCCCCGCATCACCACAATTCACCACGGCCTGGATCCCGCCCGCTTCCTCTGGACCGACACGCCGGGCGACTACGCCTGCTTCGTCGGGCGGTTCGCGCCACAGAAGGGGGCTCACACCGCGATCGACGTCGCCGCGCGAGCGGGGGTCCCGATCCGGATCGCGGGGGCGGCCCACCCGCCGGACCGCGACTACGCCCGCGCCGAGCTGGAGCCCCGCCTCGCGCTGCCGCACGTGAGCAGCCTCGGCGCGGTGGACCTCGCCGCCAAGGTGCCGCTGCTCCGGAACGCGCGGGCGCTCCTCGTACCGATCACCTGGCACGAGCCGTTCGGGCTCATCATCATCGAGGCCATGCTCTCCGGCTGCCCCGTGCTGGCGTTCCCCATGGGCAGCGCGCCCGAGCTGATCGAGCCGGGAGTCACCGGCTACCTGGTGCACGACGCCGATGAGATGGCGGCGGTGCTCCGCCCCGGGAGCCCGCTCGACCGCTTCGACCGCCGTGGCTGCCGCGCCCACGCGATCCAGCGGTTCAGTCGCGTGCGGCTGGTCGAGGAACACGAGCAGTGGTACGCCCGCGTGGTTGCGGAGGGGGCTGGGCGCCGGCGGCGCCTTGCACCCGTGCCGGCGGCGTGAGCCACGTCGCCCCCATTCCGATGACCGAGGCGGTGGGATACGCCGCCATCGAATGCGCTCACGAGACGCCCGCCGAGCAGACGCTGGTGCTCAAACAGGACCGCCTGTTCCTCGTGACCACGGCGCACGGGGACATCAGCCCCCCGGGCCGCTGCTCGCTGGGGCTCTTCCAGGACGACACCCGCATCCTCAGTCACTACGAGCTGCGCCTCAGGGGCGGCCCGCCGTCGCTCCTCTCGGGCGAAACACCCCGCACCTACGCGGCGCAGGTAGATCTGGCCGTCAAGGACCTTCCGTTCGGCGGCGACCCGTGGGACCCGAAGCATGCGGTGCACGTCCGGCGCGAGCTGGTCCTCGCCGACCGGCTGCTCGAGCGCCTCACGCTCACGAGCTACTTCCGCCAGCCACTCGAGTACTGGGTGGAGCTCGCCCTCGGCGCCGACTTCGCCGACATCTTCGAGGTGCGGGGCTGGCAGCGGGATGCCCGCGGAGAGTTCGTGGCACCGACGTGGACCAGTCGTGAGCTGGCCTTCGGCTACATCGGACGCGACGGCCGCCCGTTACAGAGCGTGGTGCGGTTCGCCGATCCCCCGGAGCGGATCACGCCCCACAGCGTTCGCTGGCGCTTCACGCTGGAGCGGAACATTCCCCGGCGGCTGGAGTGGCAGGTAGTGTCGAGTGTCGAGGATCGAGTGTCGGGTGCAGGGGCCAGCCACTCGACACTCGACGCTCGGCACTCGACGCTCGACACGGCCCGCACGGACCTCGAGGAACGGTATCGCGGCTGGCGGCGCGAGTGCAGCCGATGGAGCACCGCCGTACCGAAGTTCGACGTCACGCTCCGCCGAGCCGTGGACGACCTCCGCGCGCTGTACGTGGCGGTGGACGGGGACGATGTGATCTCCGCGGGAATCCCGTGGTACTCCACGGTGTTCGGCCGGGATTCCGTCATTACCTCGCTCCAGACGCTCCCGCTCAACCCCCGCATCGCGCGGGACACGCTGCGCTACCTCGCGCGCCGGCAGGGCACCCGGGTGGATCCGTTCACCGAGGAGCAGCCGGGCCGGATCCTGCATGAGATCCGCCGGGGCGAGATGGC
The DNA here is from genome assembly GCA_050733215.1 of Gemmatimonadales bacterium. Taxonomy (GTDB): domain Bacteria; phylum Gemmatimonadota; class Gemmatimonadetes; order Gemmatimonadales; family GWC2-71-9; genus DASQPE01. The sequence continues at coordinate 30,909 of JBOHSN010000034.1, read as the reverse complement.
CCGCGCCGGCGAGATCCCGCACGTCCCGTACTTCGGCAGCGTGGACGCGACGCCGCTCTGGTGCGTCCTGCTCCACGAGACCTGGCGCTGGACCGGCGACACCGGGCTCGTCCGCGAGTTGCTGCCCAACGCGGAGCGCGCGCTGGAGTGGATCGACCGACACGGCGATCTCGACGGCGATGGGCTGATCGAGTACGCCCGCACGTCGGCCAAGGGGCTGACCAACCAGGGGTGGAAGGACTCCGGCGACGGCGTGCCGTTCCCGGACGGGCGCTTGCCGGAGCCGCCGATCGCGCTGGTGGAGGTGCAGGGCTACGTCTACGACGCGAAGGTCCGCCTGGCCGAGCTGTTCGACGAGGTCGGGCAGCCGGAGCGGGCACTGGCGCTCCGGAAAGAGGCGGCACGGCTCCGCGATGCCATCATACGGGCGTTCTGGCTCGACGACCTGGGCACGTTCGCCCTCGCGCTCGACGGCCGGAAGCGACCGCTCCGGACGGTGACGTCCAACGCGGGACACCTGCTCTGGAGCCGGGTGCCCTCCGCCGAGCAGGCGGCGCGGGTGGCCGCGCACCTGCTCGGCCCCGGGCTGTTCTCCGGCTGGGGAATCCGTACGCTCAGCGCCGAGCACGCGGCGTTCAACCCGATGAGCTATCACAACGGATCGGTCTGGCCGCACGACAACGCGCTCAACGTGCTGGGTCTGGCGCTGTACGGCCGCGCGCGCGAGGCGATGCCGATCGTGCGGGCGCTGCACGAGGCATCGGGGCGGGCCGACTTCAACCGGCTGCCGGAGCTGTTCTGCGGCATGACCCGGCAACGCGGCGTCCGCCCGGTGCGCTATCCGGTCAGTTGCTCTCCGCAGGCATGGGCGTCCGGCGCCTTCTTCATGCTGCTCCAAGGCATGCTGGGGATCCTGCCGGAGGCGCCCGCTCGCGTGCTCCACGTGCGAAACCCGGTGCTGCCCGATTTCCTCGACGAGCTCACCGTGTCCCGGTTGGCGGTCGGGGATACGTGGGTCTCGCTCCAGTTCCGCCGCCACGGCGATCGCACGCTCGCGCACCTGCTCGAAGTCTCCGGGGGACCGTTGCAGGTGCGGATCGAGCTGGGATGACCTGATGGTCGGATGGACCGATGGTCGGACGGTTCGAGGTGCCATCTGTCCGCCGGACCATCTGTTCATCGGTCCATCCAACCATCATCTTCCAGCATGTCCGCCCCGCGACAATTCGGCTTCGAGACCCGCATGCTGCACGCCGGGCACGTCCCCGACCCGGTCGTGGGCGCCCGCGCCGTGCCGGTGTACCAGACCACCTCGTACGTCTTCGACGACGTCGACACGGCGGCCCGGCTGTTCGAGCTGAAGGAGTACGGGAACATCTACACCCGGATCGGCAACCCGACCACCGCGGTGCTGGAGGAGCGGCTGGCCTCGCTCGAGAACGGCACCGGCGCCGTCGCCGTGGCGAGCGGAATGGCCGCGCAGCTGGTGGCGCTGATGACGTTCCTGGATCCGGGCGACGAGATCGTCGCCTCGGGTCAGCTCTACGGGGGCACGATCACTCAGTTTACCCACACGTTCCGGAAGCTCGGAATCACGGCGCGGTTCGTGGACCCCACCAGCCTCCAGGCGTGGGAGCACGCGATCACGCCGAAGACGCGGGCGCTATTCGGCGAGACGATCGGGAACCCGCGCGGCACCATCCTTGATCTCGAGCCGCTCGCGGCCCTGGCCGCCGCGCACGGGATCCCGCTCGTCGTGGACAACACGTTCGCCACGCCGTGGCTCTGCCGGCCGATCGACTGGGGCGCCACGATCGTCATCCACTCCGCCACCAAGTTCATCGGCGGCCATGGGAACAGCATCGGCGGGGCGATCGTGGAGTCGGGCCGGTTCGACTGGTCGAGCTACCCGACCATAGCGGCCCCGTCGCCGTCGTATCACGGGCTCCGGTTCTACGACACGTTCGGCCACTACGGCTACCTCATGAAGGCGCGCGCGGAGACGCTGCGCGACACCGGCGCGTGCCTCTCCCCCACCAACGCGTTCCTGCTGCTCCAGGGGCTGGAAACCCTGTCCGTGCGGATGGAGCGGCACGTGGCGAATGCGCGCGCGGTCGCCGAGTTCCTGCGGAACGATCCGCGTGTGGCATGGGTGGAGTACGCGGGGTTGCCGGAGCACCCGCAGCACACGCTCGCGGCCAAGTACATGGGCGGGCGGCCGGGCGCGGTGTTCGCGTTCGGACTTCGCTCCGGCGGCGATCCCCGCCTTGCCGGGCGGCAATTCATCGAAGCGCTTCAGCTCTTCTCGCACCTCGCCAACGTGGGCGACGCGCGGAGCCTGGTCATCCATCCGGCGTCGACCACGCACCAGCAGCTCGATGACGCCGAACTGGCGCGCTGCGGCGTGGCGCCCGAGATGATTCGGGTTTCGGTGGGGCTCGAAACCCTGGAGGATCTGCTGTGGGACCTGGATCAGGCCCTGCGTGCGACATCGTCCTGAACACCGGGCTCACCGAGGACGAGCGGCGCCGGTTCCAGGACACCGCCACGATCCGGCGGCTGCTCGCCGCCAGCGGCACGATCGCGGTGCTCGGGCTCTCGACCGACCCGCAGAAGGCGAGCCAGTTCGTCGCGACCTATCTTCGCCGCCACGGGTACCGGATCGTCCCGGTGACGCCGCGTGGCGGCACCATCCTGGGTGAACGCAGCTGGCCCGATCTCGCGAGCATCCCGTTTCCGGTGGATCTGGTGGACGTCTTCCGCCCCGCCACCGAATGCCTCGCGGTGACCGAGCAAGCCATCGCAGCCGGAATACCGGCGATCTGGTTTCAGCTCCGGATCCTCGCGCTCGACGCGGCCGAGCACGCCGCGAGCGCCGGGCTCGCCGTCGTGGTCGACCGCTGCATCAAGATGGAGCACGGCCGGTGGTCCGGTACGCTCCACTGGGCCGGGATGAACACCGAGATCGTCAGCGCGCGGAAGCCGCGCCTCTATGCCGAGCCGCCGGCGCCGCGGCGTGCTCCACCATGAACCGATCCACGCAACGCTCCAGCAGCGCGTAGGTGTCGGCGAAGGCACGTCGCCGCTCCGTCTCGCTGCCGCTCGCCCGTGCGGGGTCCGACATCCCCCAGTGGAGCGTCACCGGATGGCCGGGCAAGATCGGGCAGGCCTCTCTGGCGTGGTCGCAGACTGTGATCACGAAATCCCACTCCTGATCCGCTACCGCGTCCAGGCCCTTCGGGACGCGCTCCGGCCATTCGATACCGTGCTCGCGGAGCACCGCGATCGCCAAGGGATGGACCCGGGATGCGGGACGCACGCCGGCGCTCGCCACCTCGAAACGCCCCGTGCCCTTCTGGGTCAGCAAGGCCTCCGCGATCTGACTCCGCGCGCTGTTGCCGGTGCAGAGGATGAGCACACGGCGCGGATGCTCAAGCCGGCGGCGCATGACCGTCGCCGACGCGGGGCACGCACCCCGAAACTCGGCCGACGCGTGCAGGGCCGCCGGGACGTCATCGCGCGACACGACGGCGAACCCGTGCCGCGGGAAATAGCGCTCCGCGGTGGTCGTGAGCAGGAAAACATCGTCCACGCCGGCGGCGCGGGCGCGATCGAGCACGCGCTCCACCAGGGCCGCGCCGAGCCCGGCGCTCCGGCGATCCGGATCCACCGCCACCGAGCGGAGGAGCCCGACGTGGCCGTAGGCCTCCACGGCCGCCGTGCCGACGATCCGGCCCCCGCTGTCCGCTACCACGAAGCCGTCGAGGTCCGACGGCACACCGGCGAGCGGCAGGCCCAGCCGAGCGAGGAGCGCGGTCACCGTCGCGTGATCCGCGGCCTCCGCCGGGCGGAGCACGGCCGTCACGCGGCCGCCTGGGGCTTCCGCGCGCGCACAAACGCGCCCATCACCCGACCGCCCACCTCGCGGGCAACACGCTCGACGTCCAGCCCCGCTCCCTCCAGGAACGCGCGCGCATCCTCGATCTGGTAGACGCGGGTCGGCTCGATGGAGATCTCCTCGAATCCCGCGGTGCGGAGCAGCGTCTCCATCTCATCCACTTCGAGGGCGCCGGCAATGCATCCAACCCAGAGCTCCATGTTGCGGCGAACCTCGGACGGCATCGTCCCCCGCACCACAACGTCCGAGATCGCAAGCCGGCCCCCGGGCCGCAGGACCCGAAACGCCTCGTTGATGACGCGGCGCTTGTCCGCCGCGAGGTTCACGACGCAATTCGAGATGATGACGTCCACCGCGGCGTCCGGAAGCGGAACCGACTCGATGTCGCCTTTCAGGAACTCGGCGTTCTCGACCCCCGCCTTCACGCGGTTCGCCTCGGCGAGCGCAAGCATGTCGTCGGTCATGTCGAGTCCGTACGCGCGACCGGTCGGGCCTACCCGCTGCGCCGACAGGAGCACGTCGATCCCGCCGCCGGAGCCGAGGTCGAGCACGACCTCGCCGGGCGCGAGGTGCGCGAGCGCCGTGGGGTTGCCGCAGCCGAGCGACGCGAGCACCGCCTCTTCGGGAATGCCGCAGACTTCGGTTTCCGCGTAGAGATCGCGGGTGACGGGATCCGTGCTCGATCCACCGCAGCAACTGCCTGACCCGCCGCCGCAGCTCGCCGATCGTTTTGTCTGTTCGACCTGCCGCGCGATCGCGCCGTACTTGGCCCGTACGCTGTCCTTCAGGGCTTCGCTCATGGTGTCTCCATCAAGGTGGATGTGATCAAGAAATGTTGATCTATACGACCCGAATCGATCACGCGCAGCAGCCACCGCCCTCCTCCACGTGTTCGAGCGGCTTGAGCGCCGCGAGCGCTGCAGTGACCTCCTCGAGAGCGTCCGGGCGAGTCTCGTAATAGACCCAGCGGCCTTCACGGCGATCGGAGACGAGCCCCGCGTCCCGCAGGGTCTTCAGATGGAAGGAGAGCCGCGACTGCGCGGCATCCATGGTCTCGGTGAGGTCGCAGACGCAGCGCCGGCCCTGGCGGAGCAGATGCATGATGTGCAGCCGAGTGGGATCGGACAGGGCGTGGCACAGTTCGGCGAGCCGCTCCCCGGTAACCGGGGCATTGGGTGAGACGCTCATAGAATCAATATATCATGTTTTGTTGATGCGTCAACTACAGACTATATTTTCCGCTCGGCGCGCGGTCCCCCCTGCCTGCGTCGCTCCCGAAGGGCGCAGCGAGCGCGTATGGCACACCAGCCGTCGGACGCACGTCGGCCCTCCGAGGGGCGTTCCCGCCGTTCTCGACGATTTGCGGTCGCTGCTCGATAACTCCCCCGACATCATCGCCCGCTACGACCGCGAGCGCCGCGCCGTGTACATGAGCGCCGGCGTCGAGGCGATCACGGGCCAGCGGCCGGCGCACTACCTCGGGCGCACGGCGGCGGAAAGCGGCCTGCCGCCGCGTATCGCGGATTGGTGGGATGCCGCGCTCGACCGGGTGTTCGAGACCGGCGAGCCCGGCGTCATCGAGTTCGAGCTCCCCACCCCAGCAGGCGCGCGCTGGCTCTCGACTCGCCTCGCGCCGGAGCGAACTGCGGACCGGACCGTGCGAAACGTGGTGACCGTGAGCCGCGACCTCACCGGCTCGCTGATGGATCGCCACCAGGCCGAGACCGCGCTCGAGGAGAGCGAGGTGCGGTACCGCTCCGTACTCGAGACGGCGGGCAGCGTGGTCGTGGGCCTGCGTCCGGACCACACGGTGTTCGAGTGGAATCATGCCGCCGAGGACCTGTTCGGCGCGCGGCGCGCCGACGTGCTCGGGGCGGACTACCTCGAACGCTTCGTTCAGGCGGGGCTGCGCCAGGCGGTCGCCGCCGACGTGCGGAAGGTCCTGGCTGGGTCCCCGACGATGAACTTCGAGAACGAAGTGGTCCGCCCGGACGGCGATCCGCGCACGCTGCTCTGGAACGTCACCCGGGTGCTCGGGCCCGCCGGTTTCGCGGAAGGCATCATCGCCATCGGACAGGACATCACGGAGCGGAAACAGGCGGAGCGCGCGCTGCGACAGAGCGAGGAGCGCATCCGTGCGGTCTTCGAGAGCATGCCCGTCGTGTTCGTCGGTGTCGACGACCTGGGGCTGGTACGGATCTGGAACGCGGAGGCGGAGCGCGTGACGGGCTACGGTCGCGACGAAATCGTCGGCAACAAACGCGCGTGGGAGCTCCTCTATCCGGACGCCGACTACCGGGCGCTCGTGCTCGGTGACCTCACCCGGCTGGGGGGCGACTTTCGCGACCGCGAGTACACCGTGGTGCGAACGGACGGCAGCCGACGCACGCTGGCGTGGTCGTCCCAGTCGCGACTCGCGCCGCTCCCGGGGCTGGCGGCCTGGTCGGTGGCGGTGGACGTCACCGAGCGTCTGGCGCTCGAGGCGCAGTTCCGCCACGCCCAGAAGATGGAGGCGGTCGGACAGCTCGCCGGTGGCATCGCGGACGACTTCAACAACCTGTTGACCGCAATCCTGAGCAACGCCGAACTGGCCCTGGCGGGCCTCCCGCCCACCGTGCCGGCGCGCTCGGACGTGGAGGGGATCACGCGCGCCGCGCGGCGGGCGGGCGAGCTCACGCGAAAGCTGCTGACGTTCAGCCGCAAGCAGGTGCGCCAGGTGCGGCCGCTGGACCTCAACGCGATGGTGCTCGAGAGCCAGCCTCTGCTCCGCCGGTTGCTCGGCGAAACGATCGCGCTCGACACCGTGCTCCACCCGGCGCTGGACGCGGTCCGGGCCGACCCCGGCCAGCTCGAGCTCGTGCTCGTCAACCTCGTGGTGAACGCCCGCGACGCGATGCCCGCAGGCGGGACGCTCACGATCGAGACCGCGCCGCTCGAGGGCAACGTCACGCTCGAGGTGCGCGACACCGGCGTGGGAATGGACCCCGACATCCAGGCGCACATCTTCGAACCGTTCTTCACCACCAAGGCGGTGGGCCAGGGCACCGGGCTCGGTCTCGCCATGGTCTATGGCGTGGTGACCCAGAGCGGCGGCACCATCCACGTGGACAGCGCACCGGGCCGCGGAAGCACGTTCCGGCTCGTCTTCCCACGCTCGCCCGAGCCCGCCACGGTGGCGGCCAAGCCGCCAGCCACCATGCCGCGCGGGCAGGAGACGGTGCTGCTGGTCGAGGATGAGAGCGCGGTTCGCACGTCGGCCCGGCGGGTGCTCGAGCGGCACGGTTACTCGGTGATCGAGGCTCGGCACGGGGCCGACGCGCTTCGCGTCTGGCGCGACCGGCGCGACGAGATCGACGTCGTGTTGAGCGACGTGCGCATGCCGGAGATGGGGGGGCCGGAGCTCGCGGCCGCACTGCGCAAGGAGGCGCCGCTGCTGCCGGTCGTCTTCATGACCGGCTTCGCGACCCGCGAGGCCACCGGTGGCGAAGCCACCGGTGCCGGACTGATCGGCGGTCAGGACCTGGTGCTGGAAAAGCCGTTCGAGATCGAAACCCTCCTGCGTGGGCTCCGCGCCGCGCTCGACGCCCCACCGCCTCCGCGCCCGTGATCCAGGTCACGGCTCCTGGGAGCGGCGGCGCCGAGTTTGGCGGTTCATGCAATGCCGAGATACTCAACAGTCAGGGAGGCGCGATGCTGACGCCCGACGAGCCCCTGCCCGATTTTTCCGACGTGCAGAGCGGCAGCTCCTCAACGGCGCCCGGTGCGCCGCGCGAGCGGACCCATACGGTCGTGAAAGGCGATAGCCTGTCGAAGATCGCGAAGCGCGAGTACGGCAAGGCCAACGAATGGAAGCGGATCTTCGAAGCCAATCGGGATCAGATCAAGGATCCGGACCTCATCCATCCGGGCCAGGTGCTCCGGATTCCACAGGAGTGATCCCGTGACTAGACCCATCGCCCGCACGGCATGGCGCGTGTCCGCCGCCACGCTCCTCGTCGTCGCGCTCGGCTGTAAGAAGAAGGAATCGGCTCCGCCCGCGGAGACGAGCACCACCACGCCTGCCCCGGCACCGCCGGCCGCCGCGGCCCTCATGGTGGTAGGGGTGGACGTCGGCCTTGGCATCGACGCCGACAAGCGGGTCACCGCGCCGAGCACGACGTTCGGCCGGCGCGACACGATCTACGCATCGGTGAACACGGTGGGCACGGCCTCCAACGCGAATCTCGCGGCCAAGTGGACGTACCAGACGGGCCAGGTCGTGGACTCCAGTGTCCAGACGATCGCGCCCACCGGCCCGGCCCAGACGGAGTTCCACATCGCCAAGCGGAGCGGATGGCCCGCTGGGAACTACCGGGTGGAGATCTTCCTCGACGGCAGGTCGACGACCACGAAGGAATTCCAGATCAAGAAGTAGCGCCGTGCAGCGCGAGATCGCCGCATTGTTCCGCCGGCTCACCAGTGGCGTCTACGTGGTAGGCGTCGCTCAAGGTGACCGGCGGAATGCGTTCACGGCCGCGTGGGTGACGCAGGTCTCCTTCCAGCCGCCGCTCCTGGCGCTCGCGATTCATCCCGAGCACGCGTCGTACGGGTTGCTCGTGGAGAGCGGCGCGTTCGCCGTCAGCGTACTCGAGCGCGGGCGCCTCGATCTCGCGCGTGCGTTCGGCACCCGTTCCGGACGCGACGCGGACAAGCTGGCCGGCATCCTCTGGCGTGCCGCCGGCTCGGGCGCGCCGGTGCTGGAGGAGAGCGTCGTGTTCTTCGACTGCCGGGTGGTCTCACGTCACCCGGCGGGAGATCACGAGCTCGTGATTGGACGGGTGGTGGACGGCGCCGTGCTGCGGCCGGACGCGGCGCTGATGACCTATGCGGAAACCGGAGATCTGGACGGGAGCGAGGAGCTGTACCCAGACACGATGGGCGGATGGACCGATGGTCGGATGGGCGGTTGAACTGCTGCGCTTATCTGGCCTTCCGTCCATCGGTCCATCTGCCCATCTGATTCGCGGTCACGAACACCGGCTCGATGTCCGTAGGCACTTCCTTCAGCCGATCCATTGCCGCCTGCATCGGCGGAGCCATCACGCTGTAACGCGCGAGCAGGGCCGTGGCCCCGGCATAGTCGCCCTCCGCTTCCACCGTGAGCAGTTCGCCGGCGAGGTCGCGCACCGCCTGCTTCATTCGTGCGACGTCCACCGTGAACGTCCCGTCCTGGTGCGCCGCGTAGGCGCCCTTCTCCACGAAGTAGTTGAACTGCAGCGCCATGCCGCGCGCGTGCGCCGCCGTCACACCGAAGCGCAGCGTGCGGAACGCCGACGCGAGGTAGGTCGTGTAGAGCTTCCGCTCCGCCGCCTCGCCGCTGCCGAGTGATTGGTCCAGCAGACCCTTGTCCATCAGATACTGGAGCATGAACAGGCCGGTGACGTCGGCCTTGGCCTCTTCGAGAGGGCTGTAGACCTCCTTCAGCTCGGCGCGGACACCGGTCCGCCGTCCGCCGACGGTGATCTGCTTGGGTCCGAGTCCGTGGGCGACCTCGTGCGCCACGACGTGGGTGAAGAAGTGATCGAACGCGACATACGGCTGGTCCGCGGCCTGCAGCACGACGCGCGAAATGGGCAGCAGGGTCTTCGCAAACTTGGCCTGCTGCACATTCTTCATCATCGTGCGCTTGGAACCCTTCTCCGCGACCACGCGCTCATCGTTCGGCAGGTTGTACGCGGCGGTCTGGACTCCCTCGTTGCCTTCGCCCGCACCGATGATCTGATTGACCACGACGATGGGCGCCAGCCCGCCGATCTTCGGGTTCCGGTGCTTGGCGTCGATCGGCAGGTGGTCTTCGATCTCCTGAAGCCGGCCCGCAAGGAAGGCGAGCTTGCGGCTCTCGGCCTCGTCGCGCACGTGGACGTACGCCTCGAAGCTCGCCTTGTAGCCGAGGAGCTCGTCGTTGTACGTCTCGTAGGGGCCGATGGTGACGTCGAGCGGGGAGTCGAGCTCCATCCAGGCGACCTCGCTGGCGTAGTAATCGTTGGACAGGAGCGCGTCGGCCCGGAGCTCGAGGAACCGGCGGAGCGAGGCGTTGGTGGTGGCGGCGGCGGCATCTCGGAGCAACCGCGCGAGCCGCGTGAGCTGCGGGCGATAGGCCTGGGCGTATGGCACGAGCGTGAGCTCACCGGCCCGGGCCCGGCGCACGAGCGTGTAGAAGCTCTTCGCCTCCCGCTGCGCCGAGTCGGGGAGCGACGCGATCCAGCGCTCGATCTCCTGCTTCGTGGCATCGGGCGGGTAGAAGTTCGCGCCCGGCAGCTTCCGCTCTGGCACTCCCGGCAGGAAGGCTGTGTGCCCATCGAGCTCGGACCAGGGCCCTTTGTTGATCCAGAAGTAGTGCCGTCGGGCGCGGCCCAGCTCGGTCGCGCCCCGCTGAAGCTCTTTCCACTTCGCGGGATTCCCCGACCACTTCTGCTCGAGGTAGATATCGTCCACCACGCGGGCTGCCTGGATCAACTTCCCCAGGGCTCGCCGGTCGCCGGCGCTGAGAGATGAAAGGTCGACCCGGTATTCGGTGGGAGCGAAGCGCGCGGCCATGCGCCTGAGCTCCGCGGCATCGGGAATGCTCGCGTGTGCGAACGCGGTGCCCGCGACGAGGAGCCCGGCTATCAATTTGGTCATTAGGAATGAAGCCCGGGCGGGCGGCACGGCGTCAAGGCGATCGACGTGGGACGCCCATCACCGAATCTCTTCCCGGAGGCCGCACATGAAGTCTCATTCCCTCCTGCGCTGGGCAGCGATCGCCGTCGTCGCCCTGGTGGTGGTGGCTGTCCTGGGACGGCGCCGGAAGCCCCATCGCCGCAGCGGCGGACGATTGGACCCCCGTACCGAAGCGCAGCTCGACGAGGCCCTCAAGCAGACCTTCCCGGCGAGCGATCCCGTCGCGATCGGCCGCATCGAATAGCTACGGGTGTGGAAGGTCCGTGTCCGGCGCTTTCAGATGCCGGTCGAGGAACGCCCGGACCAGGGTATGCACGCGGGGCGTGTGCACCTGCGCGAAGTCGTGCCGCGCCCCGCGCACGATCTCGAGCGTGGACTCCACTCCCGCCTCGCGAAGCGCCGAATGCAGCAGCTTGCTCCGCCCCGGTGAAACCGTGCGATCGGCGCTGCCGTGTACGGTGAGCACCGGCGCGTCGTCCGGCGATAGGTAGCGAAAGGGACTCGCCGCGCCGCGCCGCCCGGGGCCGAAGTAGTTCACCGCCGCCTGGATCCGGCTGGATGGCGCGCCGGCCTCGGCACTGTCGAGCGAGGCCACGCCGGCGGAGATGGCCAGGAGGACCGCGAGATACCCGCCCGCCGATTCACCCCACGCCGCGATGTGGTTCGGATCCAGCGAGTGCGTCGACGCGTTCGCACGGAGCCAGCGCACCGCCGCCTTGGCGTCGAGGATCTGCGCGGGAAAGCGCGCCGCGCGGTTGGATCGGTAATCGATGCTGGCGACGGCGTAGCCCGCCTCGGCCAGCCGGCGAGCGGGCGTCGGGTACTTGCGGCCCGGCTGCCCATGGAACCACAGGACGACCGGCCACGGCCCCGGACCGGCGTCGGTGGGCAGGTACAGATCCAGACGGAGCGGGCGGCCGGCGGGTCGCGCGTACTCCAGATCGCGGAGCAGCGTCCAGGGGCCCGGCGGGCGGGCGGGCGAGGTCTGCTGGGCCGCGGTTCCGGCGGGGGAACCGCCGGCCAGCCAGGCGACGGCCAGGGCGGTCAACCGGGCAACACACGAGATACGCTGGCGCATGCCGTAAGATGGGCTGGCTGCTGGCTGATGCGGTGCAACCCGGGCGTTCTGCTCTGGGCGACAGTCCCGATCAAGCCGGACCATCGCCCCGGTCCTGGGGTCGGCAACTGAGCGTAACTGCTGTGGCGACAAGCGGTAACGTCGCAGGATCCGCGGGCCGGGCACGCGCTGGTGCCGCCGGTTCCGGATGTCGTTACCAGGGGGACTGATTATTGCGCTGCCTCGACAGCTCCCACGATCGGCGCGGACGCGCCACCGAGCACACCAGGAGTTGTCCGCATGACGGCGCCCAGTCAGATGTCGCTGCGTCGCATTCCCGACGCGTTGCGTCTGAAGGTCGGCGTTGCCTACGCGATCGCCTGGGAAGCGCTGATCGACACCCATGCCCGCCAGGCGGTCCAGTTCGTCAGCGAGTTCGCCCCGCGACTTCCGGTACTGGACGCGATGATCCTGTACTTCCGGGTCACAGCGGTGGCGGAGTCGATGCGGGAGGTCGTGCGGTCCCGGACGCTCACGTCGCTCGAGCTCGAGGTACTGCCGCCCCTCACGCCCCTGCCCACGCTCGTCGGCTGGCAGCACCTCCGGATCGATCTGTGGTTAGAGCAGCGGCGGCAGCGCGTCCGCTACCACGAGAAGACGCTGGAGCTGGCTCGCATGGTGGGCGCGCGGGCGGCCGAGGCGGTGATCGCGACCCACGTCGACAACGCGGTCGGATTCACCCACCTGGTGGAAGGCGTGATCCCCGCGAACGCCGCGATCACCCGGTACCTCAGCGAGTTCGGCCTTCCGGACGGCATGGCGCAAATGGTGAGGCAGCGCGCGCAGGCGCGGGTGGCCGGCCGGGAGCTCACAGCTCAGTATGACGATCCTGAGCAGCAGCTCGCTCCCGCGATTCCCACGCCCGCGGGCGAGAGCGTCTGAGGTCCCGCCCCTCGGCCTCGACACAGCTGATCGGTCACAGACGCGCGCGCCGCAGCAGCTGCGCGTTGATCGCCACGATCACCGTGCTGAGCGACATCAGCACCGCTCCGATGGCCGGGGACAGGACGATGCCGACCGGCGCCAGGACGCCGGCGGCCAGGGGAATGGCGACGATGTTGTAGCCCGCAGCCCACCAGAGATTCTGCACCATCTTCCGGTAGCTGTGGCGGGAGAGAGCGACGACTCGCGGCACGTCGCGGGGATCGCTGCGTACCAGCACGACGTCTCCGGCCTCGACCGCCACATCGGTCCCCGCCCCGATGGCGATCCCCACATCGGCGGTTACGAGGGCCGGGGCGTCGTTGACGCCGTCACCGACCATCGCGACCCTCTTGCCCTGCCGCTGCAGCTCTTCGATCCTGGCCGCCTTCGCGTCAGGCAACACCTGGCCGAACACCGTGTCGATGCCGAGATCCCGGGCCACCGCGTCGGCGACCGCCTGGGCGTCTCCCGTGAGCATCACCACCTCGATTCCAAGTTCGTGGAGGCGCCGGACGGCATCGCGTGACTCCGGACGGACCGCGTCAGCGACGGCGAATGCCGCGCGTGGGCGGCCGTTCTCCACCAGGTAGATCGCGCCCTGGCCAGCGCCCGCCGCCGCCTCGGTGAACCTGGCAAGAGGGTCGGACAAGGTCGCCCCGAGCTGTCCGAGCAGATTCGGACCGCCCACGGCCAGGCGCCGGCCATTCACGCTGGCCGCCACGCCGTATCCCGGAGTCGCCTGGAAATCGTGGGCCGGCGGCACCACCAGTCCGCGCTCGGCCGCGGTCGTAACTACCGCGCGTGCGACCGGATGCTCGGAGTCCTGCTCCACGGCGGCCGCCAGCCGGAGCGCTTCGTCATCCAACATCCCGGCGTCAGTCTGCATGGCCACCACGCGGTGCTCGCCGAGCGTCAGCGTCCCGGTCTTGTCGAACACGACCGCATTCAGGTTTCGCGCCTCCTCGAGGCCACGCCGGTCGCGCACGAGCAGTCCGCTGCGGGCCCCGAGCGTGGTCGAGATGGCGACGACAAGGGGAACAGCGAGGCCAAGGGCGTGCGGGCACGCGATCACGAGAACCGTGACGGTCCGCTCCACCGCATACGCGACCTCGGACCCGATCACGAGCCAGGCAACCAGGGTGATCGCCCCCGCGACGATAGCAACGATGGTAAGCCAGTACGCGGCGCGGTCCGCGAGGGCCTGCGCTCGCGAACGAGAGGTCTGCGCCTGCTGGACCAGCCGCATGATCCCGGCGAGAGTGGTGGCGTCACCGGTACCGACCACTTCCACCCGTAGCGAGCCCGCGCCGTTCACCGTGCCCGCGATGACCTTGGCGTCGGGCGCCTTGGCCACCAGCGTCGATTCGCCGGTGATCATGGATTCGTTCACCGCGCTCTCGCCGCTCCGCACCACGCCGTCGGCGGGTATCCGCGCGCCCGGGCGAACCAGCACCAGGTCACCCGCAGCCAGGCGAGCGAGCGGTACCTCCTCGGTCCGCTCCTGGACGCCATCCACGACCACGCGGGTGGCCGTATCGGGGAGCAGCTTGGCGAGCTCGGCCAGGGCGCCTTCAGCCTGCGAGATCGAGCGCATCTCGATCCAGTGCCCCAGCAGCATGATGACGACCAGCGTCGCCAGTTCTTCCCACAGCGGCATGCCGGGAAACCCGAACGTCACCGCGGCGCTGAAGACGAAAGCCACGGAGATGGCAAGGGCGATGAGCGTCATCATGCCCGGCGCGCGGGTCCTCAACTCACGCACAGCCCCCTGGAGAAAGGGCTGACCCCCGTACGCGAAGACCGCGGTGCCAAGCATGGGTGCAATGAGGTTCCCGGCGGGCAACGCGGGCGGAGCGTAGCCGAGGAGGCGGGGGAGCATGTGCCCCCAGATGAGGATCGGCACTGTCATCGCAAACGAGATCCAGAACTTGTCACGGAACATCGCGACGCTGTGCCCCGCGTGCTTGTCGTGACCGGCGTGCGTTTCATGGCCGGCGTGTGCCGTGTGATCCGCGTGCGACGGTTCGTGACTCTTCATGGCCTGACCTGCCCACTGTCCGAAGGAGGCGGCCTCGGAGTAGGCGGCGCAGGTGGTGGCAACAGACCCGTGGCCGGGCCACCCATTGCGCCGACACCACCCATGTGCTCGGCCATATTCCGCCACAGGTCCAGCGACATGACGTTCCGGGTCGAGTCCTGCATCTCATCCAGGGCGAGGTCGATGACCCGCGACTTGCTGGACGCGGGGACCGTGTCCGCCTCGAGGACGTCGGAGATGATGTCGTGCATCATGTGCAGGTTGTCGAAGATCATGGCAGCTCGCGGATGTGCGTCGGCGAACCGTGGCGCGATGGCAGAGGTCATCGGCATCACCCGCGGCATGTTGCGAGGCGCGTCCTCCAGCATCGACCAGAACCGTGCGACGGTCGCCTGAATGAGCACCTTTCGCTCGGCCCGCGTCGTTCCCTCGAGGAACGGTTCATACAGACCCACCTGGAGCCAGTGGTAGGCCCAGATCAACCCATTGAACTTCGGATACCCACGCCGGAAGACCTGGCTGTAGTACTGCTCGTCCATCAGCGTCATCGACTTCGGTACCGGAGCGAACGCATACTTGCGGTTGCTCAGGTAGTAGTCGGTGAGCCGCTCGATGAGCGCATCGCGCGCCTGCGGACCGAGCCGGTCGTCAGCATACGCATCGTAGATCTGACGGTGAAGCACGTGAGCCCAGTCGAACACCATCTTGGCCCGCCAGTTCCGCTTGGCGTAGCGCGACTCGATCGCCTCCTCGGCCACAGCGAACCGCGGAGGACGGACCAGAAGGTCCGTGGTGAGATACCGGAATTGCTGCTCCTCGAGCTGCCGCTCGAGGTCCGGAGGGCGCGTCAGCAGCTTCTCGTAGAGGACTGCGTGCCCGTAGTCGAAGGCGTTGAAGAGCCGAGCGGCCTCCGGGTAGCGGTCGAGGAAGGACCAGTTGAAGGCGCCGGGGTAATAGAACTGTTCGTCCCGCTGTGCCTGCCCGCGGAGGCTCTCCGCGCCAACCGAAAGGCCGCCCAGAAAGACGAGCGTCAGGCCGAGGCCGGTGATGTGGAGGCGGCGCGGCGCGGCGCTGAGCGTGATCAGGTGCATGGTGTCGTCTCGGTCAACGGGAGCCGCCCGGCATGAGCCCGCGGATCCCGAACGCGTAGGTGAGGCCGACGGTCAGGCCGAGGTCCGGCCCGACATCGGCACGGAGCCGTCGGGAGAGCCCGAAATCGAGGACGAGCGTGGGAGTCCACTGATAGCGAGTCCCGAGCGTCGCGACCCACTCGACCGGCTCGTCCTCGAGGTCACGCCGGGCGTAGACCTCCGCCAGCAGGAGCGCACTCTGCCGGAAAAGCGTCCGGTCCACTGCGGCGCTCACCCACCAGCGTGAGGCGGCCTCGACGACCGCGAGCGCCTCACCCTCGTCGCCGAACGAGCGCGCGACGTTCAGGTGGAGGCGGGTGAGCCCCCAGCTGCGGGTGGCGATCGCCTTCAGCGTCACGCGGGTGGCATCGCCGCCGAGGCCGCCCCAGGGGAGACTGAGATCGGCGCGCAGGCTGAGCGCCGGGAGCCAGACGCCCTCGGTGTTGAAGTTGTACAGCCCGAAGACCTTCACCCCCGACAGCTCCAGGCCGGAGGAGGGGCCACCGGCCGGGTCCGCGACGGCAAGCGGTGCCTTCACGCCAAGATGGAAGTTGCGCGCAGGTGCGTGGGTCAGCTCGGCGAGCAGCGCGTGCTCGCTCGCTCCGTCGGCCTCACGCTCGAAATGGTAGGGAATCATGACTTCCCAGGCATACCGCTCGATCGGATATGCGTCCTCGGTCAGCGTTGGGCGGTCATCGTCCAGGTTGCGATAGTCGAGCTGCGCCTGGACCGGAGAGAACGTGCCGAGCAGCGCGAGCACCGCCGCGGCGGTCGCCAGGCGTAGGAGTAATCCGGATTTGAGACTTCGAGCCACGAGGGCCTCGTCGGCTGACTGTGTTCAGTACCGGACGGAGTGCCGGGAAAGCGGCTACTCCAGCCGGGGGATCACACGCGCAGGGGCTCAGGCCCGTCCGCGCTCAGCCGACGATTTGGGGAGGGGGAGTAAGCGGCGTTCGGACCAGCGAGCCGGGGGGTGGTGCGCGCGACTCGCCGATGGTCCGGCTGATCGACATCCAACACGGGTCCGGGGAATCCGGTACGGCGGTCAGGTATGAACCACCGCACGCTGCCGGCGCCGGGCACGCCGGAAGCTGGCAGTCGCCGCAGCAGTCCGGGCCCGAGGACCGGGGAATGGTCCGGATCACCGGGACCATGCGGTTGAGCTCGGTCGCAGGTTCCCCGAAGGCGACGTCCCTCTTCGGCTCCGTACTGCTGTGGGTGCCGTGGTGGCCTGCGTGGGCGCTGGTCTGCGCCTCCAGCACCCGTACCTGGGTGCTGGAAACACCTGCGGCCAGCACGCCGGCTTGCAGGAGGAGAAGGACTCGCCGAACCAAGCGCAGCTTCATGCCGGAACGATATCCCGGTTGAACGCGCATGCGTAGGGCACCGGCCACTATCCGAAGCACGCCGAGGCGATACGACGACGGTGGGAGCGGCGCGCCCTCGACGCTACCTGAGGCACACGAAAGCGCCCCGGACATCCGAGGATGCAGCGGGGCGCGAGCTTGCTGGAATGGGCCTGGGTAGAGTTGAACTACCGACCTCACGCTTATCAGGCGTGCGCTCTAACCACCTGAGCTACAGGCCCTTATCACGGGCGGACAGAACCTAACGCCCAGGCTCGACTGAATCAACCAGCGGTACCCATTCGGCCGACGGAAACACGAAGAGCCCGCGCCAGGCGGGCTCGTCGCGGTGCCGGGCTCACCGATCAGCGGAGATCTTCCTCTTCCTCGAGTTCCTCCAGGTCGTCGAGGTCCTCGTCGTCGAGGTCCTCGTCGTCGTCCACGTCCTCGTCGTCGTCCTCGAACTCGTCATCCTCCTCGTCGTCGAATCCGAAGCCATCGTCTTCGAATTCTTCCTCGTCGTCGTCGAACTTGCGACGCATCTCCAAGGCCTCCAACGAGGTCTCCCAGGCCAGCATGATGTCCTCCGCCAAAGAGAGAGGTGAACCCCGCTACCTACGACGCATCCGCCACCCGGGCGGCCCGGGCGGCCTTCTTCCGGTCGTTCGCCTGGAGCAGCCGCTTGCGCAGCCGGATGCTCTGGGGTGTGACCTCGATCAGCTCGTCCTCCTCGATGTACTCGAGGGCGTATTCGAGCGTGATCTCGCGGGGGGGCTCGAGCAGGATGTTCTCGTCGGAGCCGGAGGCCCGCATGTTGGTGAGCTTCTTTTCCTTGGTGACGTTCACGTCCATGTCGCCGGGACGCGCGCTCTCGCCCGCGATCATGCCCTCGTACACCAGATCGCCGGGCGACACGAACATCTGGGCCCGCTCCTGGAGGTTGCCGAGCGCGTAGGCGACGACCGCGCCCTCGCGGTCCGCCACCATCACGCCCCGCTTCCGGCCGGCGAGCGGTCCCGCCCAGGGGCCGTAGTCGAGGAAGCGATGATGCATGGTGCCGGTGCCGCGGGTGTCGGTCAAAAACTCCGAGCGGTAGCCGAAGAGCCCGCGGGCGGGAATGCGAAACGTGAGCCGCACGGCGCCCTGTCCCGGATTCTTCATCTCCAGCAGCTCGGCCCGGCGCGGTCCCAGCTTCTCCATGACCACGCCCATGTACTCCTCGGGCGCGTCGATCATCAGCTCCTCGTACGGCTCGAGGCGCTCGCCGTTCGCCCCCACCCGGGTAATCACCCGCGGGCGCGACACCTGGAACTCGTACCCCTCGCGGCGCATCGTCTCCATCAGGATGCCGAGGTGCAGCTCGCCCCGGCCGGAGACGGTGTGCGTGTCCGGGCTGTCGGTGGGCTCCACCCTGAGCGCCACGTTGCGCTCGAGCTCGCGGAACAGGCGATCGCGAAGCTGGCGGCTGGTGACGTACTTGCCCTCGCGACCCGCGAACGGGCCGTTGCTCACGATGAAGTCGGCGGAGATCGTCGGCTCCTCGACCGCGATCCCGGCCAGCCGTTCGGGATGCTCGGGCGCCACGAACGTCTTGCCGATCTCGATCCCCTCGAAGCCGGAGAGCGCCACGATGTCGCCGGCGGCACTCTCGCTCACCTCGATCCGGTGGAGCCCGTCGAAGGTGTGCAGCCGGGTGACGCGGCCCTGCTCGAGCTGCTCGTCGGTCACCAGGCCCGGCGCGCCCAGCGGAAGCAGCGCCACCTGATCGCCCACCTTCACGCGGCCCCGCTCGATCCGGCCGATGGCGATGCGGCCGAGGAACGAGGAGTGATCGAGGGTGGACACCAGCATCTGGAACGGCCCCTCGGGATCGCCCTTGGGCTCGGGCACGTGATCGAGAATCGCCTGGAAGAGCGGCTCGAGGTTGGTGCCCGGTTGCTCCAGCTCCGGGGTGGCGGTGCCCGCCCGGCTCGAGGTGTAGAGGAACGGCGCATCGAGCTGCTCATGCGTGGCCTCGAGATCGATGAAGAGCCCCAGCACTTCGTCGTGCACCCGGAGCGGCTCCGCGTCGGCGCGGTCGATCTTGTTGATCGCCACGATGGGACGGAGCCCGAGCGCCAGCGCCTTCCGGGTGACGAACCGGGTCTGCGGCATGGGGCCCTCGGCCGCATCCACCAGGATGAGGACGCCGTCCACCATGCGGAGAATGCGCTCGACCTCGCCGCCGAAGTCGGCGTGCCCGGGGGTGTCCACGATGTTGATCTTGACGCCTCGCCAGCGGACCGCGGTGTTCTTCGCGAGAATCGTGATACCCCGCTCCCGCTCCAGGGGATTCGAATCCATCACGCGCTCCGCGACCTGCTGGTTCGCGCGGAAGGCCCCGGCCTGGCGAAGCATCTGATCGACCAGTGTGGTCTTGCCGTGGTCGACGTGGGCGATGATGGCGAGATTGCGAATCACTAAACGGGCTTCCGGCTCACTGAGCAGAGGTACAGCGCACTACCCGGACCGCCCGGGCCACCGCGGGGCATATATAGACATCACCCGGTCAGCCCGCAAGACGGTCATACGCTATCCGCTATCCGCTATCCGCTATCCGCCCGCTCCGCCGCCGCACGGTGCCCGCCGCCGACCCGGATGACCGCAACCAGAGCGGATAGCGGATAGCCGATAGCGTCTAGTGGGAATGGCCGTAGCCGGCAGGTGCAGTGTCGAGCGGGCAGTCGAGGCAACCATCCTGCACCTCGAGCTGGATGGTGACGTGCCCGATCCCCAGACCCGCCATCCGTGACCGGATGCCCTCGAGCACGCCCGGGTGGGAGACCAGGTCGGGCACGACCGCGTGGCCGCTCATGGCCACCATGCCGCTGGTGACGGTCCAGACGTGGAGGTCGTGCACCGCCGTCACCCCCGGCACCTCCCGGATCCGCCGCTCCACCTCCGGCATCGAGACGTGCTTGGGCACCCCTTCGAGCAGGATATCGGTGCTCTCCCGGACCAGCCGCCAGGCGCCGAACACGATCAGCAGCGCGATGACGATCGAGACGATCGGGTCGGCGAGGCTCCAGCCGGTGAGCGCGATGATCGCCGCCGCGGCGACCGCCCCCACCGAGCCCAACATGTCGCCGAGCACGTGGAGGTAAGCCCCCCGGACGTTGAGGCTGTGGTGTTGGTGCCCGTCAAGGAGCTTGAGACTCACCAGGTTGACCGCGAGACCGGTGAGCGCCACGGCCAGGAAGAGCCCGGTCCGGATAGGCCGCGGCTCGCCGATGCGCTCGACCGCCTCGAACACCACCCATGCCGCGATCCCGATCAGGGCGGCGCCGTTCACCAGCGCGGCGAGGATCTCCCAGCGCTGGTAGCCGTAGGTCTTGGCATCGTTGGCGGGGCGCTGGGCGATCCAGCCGGTGAGTGCCGCGAGGGCGAGCGCCCCGACATCGGCGAGCATGTGCCCCGCGTCGGCCAGGAGCGCGAGCGATCCGCTGATCCACCCGCCGACCGCCTCGACCACCATGAACGCGGCGGTGAGGGCGAGAACGAGGCTGATGGGCCGATGGACGGATGGACTGATGGACCGATGGGCGGATCCCAGCTGGGTACAGTCGGAGCGTGGCGCGACCATGACGGAAAGTTAACCTCCGCCCCTCCGACCATCTGTCCATCTGTCCATCCGTATTCTGACCGCCTCCGCATGCCCGAAAAGCCCCTCCGCCTCCGCCAGCGCGATGATGTGCGGCGCGTCCCCCTCGAGCCGGGCGCGGCTGTACCGGATGACGCTGGTGCGCTTCACGAAATCGTAGACGCCGAGCGGGGAGGCGTACCGCGCGGTGCCCGCCGTGGGCAGCACGTGGCTCGGCCCGGCGAGGTAGTCGCCCACCGGCTCAGGGGTATCGTCGCCGAGGAAGATGGCGCCGGCGTGCCGGATGGAGGACGCGATCCGCTCTGCCCCCTCGGCCACGATCTCGAGGTGCTCCGGCGCCCGCAGATTCGCCACGTCGATCGCCTCGCGCATCGAGGGCACCAGCACGACCAGTCCGTTCCGCTCCAGCGCCACGCGGGCGATCGCCGCGCGGGGAGTCCGGCCAAGCGCCTCTTCGACCGCGGCGGGCAGGGCATCGGCCAGCGTCGCGTCCGGTGTGACGCACCAGGCGCAGGCGTCCTCGTCGTGCTCGGCCTGGGCGATGAGATCGGCGGCGACGCGGCCCGGGTCGGCGCTGCCATCGGCCAGCACGAGCACCTCGGTGGGTCCGGCGATCATGTCGATTCCCACCTGCCCCACGACCTGCCGCTTGGCCTCCGCGACCCACCGGTTGCCTGGCCCCACGATCTTGTCCACCCGGGGAATGGTGGCCGTGCCGTACGCGAGCGCCGCGACGGCCTGCGCGCCACCCACCCGGAACACGCGGGTCACGCCGGCGAGAGCGCACGCGGCGAGCACCGGGTCGGTGATTCCTCCCGGCGGCACCACGGCGACGATCTCCTGCACGCCGGCCACCACCGCGGGGACCGCGTTCATGACCACGGAGCTGGGGTAGGACGCCTTGCCGCCGGGCACGTAGAGTCCCACCCGGTCGAGGGGGGTCACTTTCATGCCGAGCACGCTGCCGTCGGGCTCGCTCAGGGTGAAGCCCCGATCGCGCTGGAACTCGTGGTAGAACCGCACCCGGTCCACCGCGGCCGCGAGCGCGTCGCGGAGCGCCGCCGGGATCCGCTCGAGCGCCGCCTGCCAGGCGTCGGCGCGCAGCTCCCATTCGGACGGCGGCAGATCGAGGCGGTCGAGATTCCGGGTATACTCCCGGACCGCCCCATCGCCGCGGGTGCGCACCGCGTCGAGAATGGCGGCGACCTGTTCGCGGGTGCCGTGGTCGCTTCCCACCGGGCGAGGCAGGAGCGGGTCGAGGTGGTCAAACGGGGGAACGACGAGCCGGCGAATCACGGGGACTCTCGCGCTAAAGTCGCTTCAATGTTAGACTTATACTGATATGGAACCGTCCCAACCTACCTCCACCGCGGTCGGCCTGCTGGCCGTGGTGGTGCTGGTTCTGGCGAACGCATTCTTCGTCTCCGCGGAGTTTGCGCTGGTGGGCGCCCGCAAGACGCGCCTCGATGAGATGGGCCGGAACGGCGACCGCAAAGCTAGGCTCGCCCGCCGGGCCATTCAATCGCTCGACCGCTACATCTCCGCCACCCAGCTCGGTATCACACTCGCCTCGCTCGGCCTGGGCTGGATCGGCGAGCCGGCGTTGGCCCACCTCATCCAGGGCGCCTTCAGCTGGCTTCCCGCGCCGGTCGAGAGGATCGCGACCCACGCGGTGGCTTCGGGCATCGCGTTCGCCATCATCACCGTGCTGCACATCGTCCTCGGCGAACTGGTACCAAAGGCCGTGGCGCTGCTCTTCCCCGAGATGGTGAGCTCCTGGGTGGTCGTGCCGCTGATGGGCTTCGCGTGGGTGATGGCCGGCCCGATCGCGCTGCTCAACGGCGCCTCCAATCGCCTGCTTCGCTTCTTCGGGATCAAGCCGCCAAGCGAAGCCGAGCGGCTCCACTCGCCGGAGGAAATCCGGATGTTGGTCGAGCAGAGCCAGGAGGGCGGCAGCATCCTTCAGCGTGACGCCCGGCTTCTCGAGGGCGTGTTCGAGTTCAGCGAGAAGAGCGCGCAGGAGGTGATGACGCCCCGCACGCAGATGATGGCGCTCGAGGGCGACTTCACCGTCGAGCAGGCAGCCGACGAAGTCGCGCGCGAGCGGCGGAGCCGGTACCCCGTGTACACCGAGTCGCTGGACGAGATCATCGGGGTGGTGCATGCCAAGGACATCCTGAGCGCGCTGCGTTCCAAGCCGGGCGCCCGGGTGCGCGACATCATGCGTCCGCCGCTGTTCGTGCCCGGCACGCGCGAGGTGGAGGACGTGCTGTCCGACATGAAGCGGCTCAAGACCCACCTCGCGGTGGTGCTCGACGAGTACGGCGGCACCGCCGGCCTGGTCACCATGGAGGATCTGCTGGAGGAGATCGTCGGTCCGATCTTCGACGAGTACGATCCGCAGGAGCGTCCGCCCCCGGCGCGCGGCGGTCCGGTGCTGGATGGCGGGATGCCGATCAGCGACTTCAACAACGAGTACGGGACCGAGCTCGACGACGTGGACTACAACACGATCGGCGGGTACGTGTTCGGCCAGCTCGGCCGGCTGCCGCGGCCGGGCGATCGCGTGACGGCCGGGCCGTACACCCTCGAGGTGGCGGAGATGGACGGGCGGCGGGTGAAGACGATTCGTCTCCATCAGCCCGCGGCGGTGGTGGAGGAGGTCAAGAGTGAGCAGTGAGCAGTGAGCAGTAAGCGATGTACCGCTCCATCTCGGTGAGGGAGTCACACTCACACTCACACTCGCACTCGCACTCACACTGCCCATGCCGCGACTGTCCATCACCGCGACCCCGCCGGGCGCTCTCGACCTCACCGGCGCCGCTCTGCGCCGCCGGCGCGCGCTCCAGCGCGCGATGCTGGGCGTGCTCGAGGCCGCGCGCTACGAGGAGCTGAGCCCGCCCGCCTTCGAGTACGAGGAAGTGTTCCGAAGGGCCGGTGGGGCCGAAGTGGCGGAGAAGCTGGTCCGGTTCGTGGACCTCGACGGCCGGATCCTGGCGCTCCGCTACGACTTTACGTCCAGCATCGCACGGATGGCGGCCACGACCTTCGCCGACGCGCCGCGTCCGCTCCGCCTCTGTTACGCGGGCCCGGTGTACCGCCAGGAGCCCGAGCGGGGGGGACGCGCCCGCGAAACGCTCCAGGTGGGTGCCGAGCTCCTCGGCGAGCCCGATCTGGCGGCTGACATCGAGATCGTGCGTCTCTCGATCGCGCTGGTGCGCTCCGCGGGTGTTACCGACTTTCAGCTCAACGTGGGGCACGTGGGTGTGCTGGCCGGCGGTCTCGCGACGCTGGACGAATCCGCCCGCGCCGACGTGCGGCGGTGGATCGACCGCAAGGACCGCGGCAGCCTCGAGCGCGCGCTGGCGGATGCGCCGGCGGAGGCCCGCGCGCTCCTGGAGCTGCCGTTCGTGATCGGGCGGCGCGATACCCTCGAGCGGATCGCGCAGGCCGCGCCCGCTGGCGCCCGCGACGGTCTCGCGTCGCTCCGGGCGCTCGACGACGCCCTCTCGCCAGCCGAGCGCGAGCACCTGGTGTACGATCTGGGTGAGGTGCGCGGCCTCGATTATTACACCGGCGTGCACTTCGAGCTGTTCGCGGCCGGCGCGGGGCGCGCGGTGGGCGCGGGCGGACGCTACGACGAGCTGATGGGCCGCTTCGGCCGGCCGATGCCGGCGGTGGGCGTCTCCATCGACCTCGATGCGCTGGCGGAGATCGGCCCGCCGGCGCCATGAGTCGGCTCCGGATCGCGCTCGCCAAGGGGCGCCTCTACCAGCCCTCGATCGCGCTCTTCACCGGCGCGGGGGCGGCGCCCGCCTCCGACGCGGGGCGCCGTCTGCTGGTGCCGTCGAGCGACGCGGGGATCGAATTTCTCGTGGTGAAGCCGAGTGACGTGCCGGTGTACGTGGAGTCCGGCGCCGCCGACCTCGGCGTTACCGGAACCGACGTGCTGCGGGAAACCGGCGCTGACGTGCTCGAGCCGCTGGAGCTGGGCTTCGGGGCCTGCCGGCTGGTCGTGGCGTCACCCGCCGCGTCCGACTATCCGTGTCTGCCCGGCGGGATGACGCCGCGCGTGGCCACGAAGTATCCCCGGCTGGCGCGCGAACACTTCAACTCGACCGGGCGGCCGGTGGACATCGTACCCGTGGGTGGGTCGGTGGAGGTGGCGCCGCTCCTGCACCTGAGCCATTGGATCGTAGACCTGGTGGACACGGGCAGTACGCTCAAGGCCAACGGGCTGGTGGAGCGGGAGACGATCCTGCGGGTGCAGGCGGTGCTGGTGGCCAACCGGGCCACGCAGAAGCTGAAGCTGGATCGCTATCTCGACCTGATGCGGCGGCTGGAGCCGCGCCCGTCGGCGTGAGCGGTCAGCCGCGGCCGCGCTTCGCCTCGAAGCAGGCGCGGTGAAGCTGCGCGCCCGGAGCCGCGACCTCGCGCCGAACCGACCCGCCGGCGGTCGCGATCGCGTCGAGGAGCGTATCCACCTGCGGCAGGCGATAGTGCGCGAAGAAGAGCCAGGCGCAGGGTGACGCGACCTGCCGCGTGCGGTCTGCCTCCCTATTCTGCCATCCGGCGCGCGGAGACATCCCCGCCCCCGGCATCCTGCCGCGGTACTCCACCCCGCCCGAGGTGATGAGCGCGGTCCCCGGGGTCTTGGGCCAGTGGAGCCGGGCGGTGTCCACGCGATTCCAGTCGAGCGTGTAGTACACCCACGACTTCATGCCGTGCCCGAAGACGACCACCGGCTCGCCGTTCGCCTTCCGACCGTAAGCCTCCAACACCGTGCGGCTCTCCTCCATGTGCACCGGCGCCTTGATCAGGCGCCAGCCGGCCGAGAGCACCGAGAAGCCGAAGAGCGCGGCGAAGCCGGCGAGCCGAACGGTCGGCGTCGCCCCGCGCACCTCGAATGCGGACACGCCGCCGAGGATGAGCAAGGCGAGCGGCGGGACCGCGAAGAGAAAGAGCCGGGGCTCGAGCGGGTAGCGCCGGAGGAGCGACGCCGCGACCGCGAGCGCGAGCGGGGTCACGAGCAGCGCGGCACGCGCGACGCCGTGGCGTCGGGCGGTGTGCACCGCGCCCACCGCGGCGAGTGCGATCCCGATGCTGGCCGCCACCGTGAGGGCGGTGTTCTCCACGTACGGCAGGAACGCCGCTTCGAGCAGCGCGACGGCCTCGTGCCACAGGGTACCCGGCAGCGACGCGTCGATGCGCAGGAACTCCGCCGCCCAGTACCGCTGCATGAAGCCGCTGCGAGCGACCGGGCGGTAGAACGCGAAGTAGAGCGTGACGAACGTCGCGCCCCAGACGGCCAGCGTGCCCGCCGCGCGCCGGAGGGCGGTCCGGTCGCGCCGGATGCGTCGCTCGAGCGCGAGCGCCAGCGCGACGCCGCCCAGCACGAACGCCGCCGGCGTCGAGCCGAGGAGGGCCATCACACCGGCGGCGGCGAGCCAGCGCCAGCGCACGGGATCGGCCGGCGCATCGAGGATCCGGAGTGCAAGCACGATCATCGCCGCGGACGCGAGCGCGTCCCCCGCGTACGGCTTCGCCTCGTTGGCGTGCCACACGAGGAGCGGGGACACGGCCAGCAGCAGCACCGCGCAGGCGGCGGCCCACGGATCGAGCAGGCGGCGGGCGGCAATCCAGGCGACCGGCAGGAGTGCGAGCCCGCACATCAGGGGCGCGAACCGGAGCGGCAGCTCGCCCAGCCCGCCGACGCGGGTGGCGAGCTCCTGGACCCAGAGGAACAGGACGGGCGCGGCCTGGTTGTAGTCCAGCGGGCGGAGGAGGTCGAGAAAGCCGCGCGAGGCGAGGTTGAGCGCGACGCTCAGCTCGTCGAGCCAGAGCGCGCGGCGGCCGGCATACTGCCGGAGGCGCAGCAGCACGCCGAACACGAGGACGCCCGTGATGATCGCGGGCCAGGCGCGGCGAACAGCAAAGTCGAGTCGGGCGCTTCGTTGTGCGCCGGCCGGGGCGTGCACGTGAAAACGATTCCCCATCGAGAGGCGGAGAAGCTAGGTAGAGCGGCGGCCAAAGTCATGTGACCCCGGTCACCGGGCGCCGGGCCGTGATGCGTGGGCGGCGCGGCGCGCCGCCAGGTCCACCGCCAGCTCGATCGCCATGCGCATGCTCGACGGGTCTGCCACACCCCGGCCCGCGATGTCGAACGCGGTGCCGTGGTCGGGGGAGGTGCGGATGAACGGCAGTCCCAGCGTGACGTTCACACCCCGACCGAACGCGGCCATCTTGATGGCGGTCATCCCGACGTCGTGGTAAGGGGCGAGCACCGCGTCGAACTCGCCGCGCAGGGCGCGAATGAACACGGTGTCGGCCGGCAGCGGCCCCGTGGCGCCGAGCTGGGACGCGGCGGGCCGGAGCACGCGGTCGTCCTCGTCGCCGAAGAGACCCGATTCACCGGCATGCGGGTTGAGCGCGCACACAGCGAGCCGTGGTGCGTGGATGCCCCAGAGCTCGTGCAGCGCCCGTTCGGTGATCCGTCCGGTCCGCACGACCCGGTCCACGGTGACGAGCGCCGGCACGTCGCGCAGCGCTACGTGCGTGGTGACCAGCACCACGCGCAGACGCTCGGTCGCCAGCATCATCGCCGTCTCGACGTCGCCGGCGAGATGAGCGAGCCACTCGGTATGTCCGGGATACGGAAAGCCGGCGAGGTGGAGGGCGTGCTTGTGGGCCGGAGCGGTGACGATCGCATCGGCGTCGCCGGCCTGCACCAGTCTCACCGCGAACTCGACGGCGTGGCCGGTGATGCGCCCGGCGCGGAGCGCGCGTGCACGCTCGTCGGCGGTGGACGCGCCGGCCGGCTCGCTCCAGGTGCCGACCCCGATGCGCCGAGCGGCGGGGATGCCGGCGATCTGCTCCTCGGCGCCGACCAGCGTGACCTCGGCGTCGAGCGGCTCGGCGAGGGCCTTGGCGACGATTTCGGGACCGATGCCTCGTGGGTCTCCAAGGGTGACCGCTATGCGGGGAAGCATGGGGGAAAGAGACGGTAAAGGCGGTACGGGCGGTAGGGGCGGTAGGGGCGGTAAGGGAGCAGCCTAAGAGAACAGGCTGCATGGCGTATGCGCCCTGCAGCCTTTCGACCGTCGCAACTCCTCTACCGCCGTTACCGCCCGTACCGCCCTTACCGCCCACTCACATCCTTGTTGTCCTGTGTCCGTATTTCCACATAGGATGATTTCCGCAACCGGTCGAGATAGCGTCGAATCGCCAACTGCTCGCCCAGTTGGCTCCGAATCTTGTCCCTCACATCCTCGTACCGCACGTCGCCCTCGGGGCGGCGGCTCGTCACCCTCACCACGGCGTAGCGGGTCCGTCCGTTGCTGCCCTCGATGGCGAAGGGTGGCAGCCCCGTGCCCTCCGCCGCCGCACCGATCGCCTGCGCGTAGGCCGGCGGTAGCTTGTCCACCGGGACGTCCTTGGCCTCGCGCTCCTCGCCCTTCTCGTGATAGAGACGCTGGAGCGAGTCGATGCTCGCGCCGGCCTGCAGCGCCTTGGACACCGATTCGGCGACGCGGCGCGCGCTGTCGGCCTCGACCTCGGTGATCTCGGGCAGGATGAGGATGTGCCGCGCCTGGACTTCGGCCGGCTGGGCCCGCTCCACCTGGATCACGTGGTAGCCGAACGGCGTCTCCACCGGATCCGAGATGACACCCGGCTTGATGCCGAACGCCACGCGCTCGAACTCGGGCACCATGACGCCGCGCCGGAACCAGTTGAGTGAGCCGCCCCGCTCCCGCGAGCCCGAGTCGGCGGAGAACCGCTTGGCCGCCACGGCGAAGTCGCCGCCTTGCCGCAGCGCGCGCGCGATCGAATCGGCGAGCTGATAGGCGGCCTGCCGCGCCTGCAGCGACGGCTGCGGCGGCACGATCACCTGGCGAAACGAGAGGGTGGCGGGACGCTTCTCGAGCGCGGCCTTCTGCGTCTCGAAGTACGCCCGCATCTCGCGCTCGGTGGGAATCACCGGCTTCAGCGTGCCGTCGCCCCGGAGCTTCTCGATGAGCCGGTTCTGGAGCGCGGAGCGGCGCTGCTGGTCGCCCAGCCAGCGGCGATACTCATCGGGGGTCTGGAAGCCCGCTTTCCGCAACTCGGCGGCGTACTCGGCCTCGGTCGAGAAATTGCCGCGGATCTTCCGGATCTGCTGCTCGACCCCCTCGGCGATCTCCTGGTCCGTGACCTTGACCGACGTGTCCCGCTCGGCCTCCTGGATCAGGAGCTCGGCTTCGATGATTCCGTCGATGACCTCGCGCCGGAGCGCGGCGGCGGCCTCGGGGGTGCGGGGGAGCTGCAGCCCCTGGGACCGCCGGCTGTAGATCTCCTCGTCCACCTGCGACGCGAGCACCGGACGGTTGCCGACCACGGCGACGACGCGATCCACCGTAAATGTGGTGTCGCGGGTCGGGCCGGCGGACGCCGTATCGGGGGCGGGGGCGGGGGCGGGAATGGAATCCGGCGGCGCGGAGAACGCCCGCGCCAGCGAATCGAAATGGACTTCCTGCGCTCCGGCCGGCGCCACCGCGCCGGCCGCGAGCGCGACCACGACCATCAGAGCCTGACGATGCACTGCCACCTCCTGCTACTGCCGGCTGCCGGCTCCGGCGGTATCCGGTTGCTCCGGCGCGGGCGTCGGTGCGGGCACCGGTGCCGGTCCGGGCGCCGGCTGCACGCCGGGCGCGCCGCCGGCAGCGCCACCGCGCGCCGAGTCGGTCTTCGCGATCTCCGCCTGCGCGAGCTCGAAGGCACGGCTCACCCCCACCCCATCCACGCGGTAGTCGCCCCGCTCGCGGAGCAGGGTGCCGAGCGCCGACGGCACCGGCCGCATGCGCACCTTGCCGGTGATGAGCCCATCGAAGTACCGCGCGACCTTAGTCGCCACCGCCGAGTCGGGCAGCGCGGTATCGGCCGCGGTGAAGCCCAGGTCGGTCCGGAGGCTGTCGATCGCCTCAGTGTAGCGGCCATAGAGCTGCTTCCACTCGTCCGGTGTGACCTGCACCTTCGCCGAATCGGCCTGCCGGAGAAGCAGCAGGTTGAGCGACAGCACCCGCGCGAACTGACGGAGCGCCGAGTCGTTCGCGGTGCGGAGCTGCGCCACGTACGGCGGCGGCAGCGCGCGCACCCACCGCAGATACTCCGCCACCGTCAGCTTGCCGCCCTTGAAAGTGGTGAGCTCCTTGCGCGACGTCAGCGATGCCTCCGGGTTCTGGACCGCCGCCTTCATGTCGGCCGCGGCATTCTTCGCGACCTCGAGCCGGTTCGAGGAGGCGAGCTGTTCCATGTACGCCGAGTCGCTCTTCTGACCGCCGCGCTGGCCGAGGAACGCCGTCAGCCGCTCGCGGACGTCCCCGACCTCGGGGCGGCGGATGATGTGGTAGCCGAACTGGGTCTCGACGACCCCGCTCAGGCCACCCGGTCCCAGCGTCCAGCCAGCGCTGTCGAACTGGGGAACGAACTGGCCCCGCTGCGCGGGGGGCAGGAAGCCGTTGTCGGCCTTGCTGCCGGGGTCCGCGGAGAGCTGGCTCGCCAGCTGGCCGAAATCGGCGCCACCCTTGATGCGCCCGAGCGTGGTCTCGGCCTGCTTCCGGGCCACCGCCTTCGCCTGCGGGGTGGCCTTCTGCCCGGCGCCGAACAGGATGTGCTGGAAGACCCGCACCTCGTCGCCCGCGTACAGGCTGTCGAGCGCCGACGCCTCGGCGGGTGGCCGGCGCGCCACGATGCTGTCGTGCCAATGGGTGGTCCGGAGCTCCGCCAGCTCGGGCCAGAGCGCCTTCACGGCGCTGGCGGAGTCGCGGGGAAGCTTCCCGTCGGCGGCGGCCTGCGCGAAGAGCGCGTAGTCCACCCACAGGCTGGTCACGTAGCCCGCGGCGTCCTTGGTGATCCGCATGCCGCGCGGGCCGCTCAGGATCTCGGCGAGCCGCTCCGGGGAGAGGGTGAGATCTCCCGCCCGGGCGGCGACTTTGCCCTTGGCGACGAACATGTTCCTGGCGTCGCCGCAGGCGGCGAGCGCGAGGACACCGGCGACTGCCACCATCTTCCTGTACATCCAGACTCCTGGGTGAGAAGCTATCGGTTCTCGGCTATCGGTCATCGGTCGTCGGTCGTCGGC
>JBOHSN010000033.1:0-38652 GCA_050733215.1 Gemmatimonadales bacterium | reverse complement strand
GGCTTCGCGAGCTCCGCGCCGACCGTTCCGCTCTGTCCGGCCCCGCTCATGACCCGCGCGACCGCAGGAGCCCCGGCGTGCGCCATCGCCGTGACCACGAACGCCGGCACCGTGCGTGGGTTGCCCACGAGGGCGCGCGCAGCCTGGAGTCCCGCGCGCTTCCCCAGCCGCCAGCGCGCCCGCGCCTGGCCGAGCGAGTCGGTCCGCGCGCCGTACTCGGCCATGAGCCCGCCGTCGCTCACCATCCAGGTGACCGGCAGATCGACCAGAGCGGCGCCGGCGGAGTCGGTCACCCGAATGACCACCGGCTCGGTGATCAGCGTCCCCACGATGCCGGCCGCTCCCTCGCTCGCCAGCGCGACCCGGGTGTTCGCCGGTGTGGGGTCGGCCTCGGCCACGATCACCGGCGCGGTCGCGATCCCGTCCACCGCCGGGGCAAGCCGCTGGCGTCCGGGCAACCCGCCCAGGGTCCAGGTCGCGCGCGCGACCCCCTGCGCGTCGGACGTGTCGACGCCGGGCTCCACCGTGCCTCCGTCGGGCGTGCCGAACCGGACCGGGACGCCGGCGATCGGCCGCCCGCCACGCGAGACGACCTGCACGGCGACCGGCGCGGCGAGACGGCGTGCGGCCGGCGCGCGCTGTCCCTCGCCGCTCACCACGGTGATGGATGCGGCGACGGGGGCCACCTCCGCCGCGAGCCGCGCGCTGAAACCTCCGAGCTCGGCCGTGAGCAGCGTGCGGCCGGGTGTGACGCCCGTGATCTCGCCGGTGCCGTCCACCGCCGCGATGCCCAGGTCGGCGGAGTGCCAGGCGGGGGCCAGTCCGACGATCTCGTGCCCGCGGGCGTCGAGCACTTGTGCGGTAGCCCGCACGCGTACGCCCTCGGGTATGTGCAGCACGGTGTCGCCGGCGATCGCGAGCGCGGCCGGCGATTGGCGAACGGTGATCACCGCCCGCGCGCTCCGGCCGCCCGCCGACACCGCCACCGTCGCGATTCCCTGCCCCTGGGCCACGACCGCGCCGGCGCTATCTACCGACGCGACGTCCAGCCGGTCGCTGCTCCAGACCGGCGTCACTCCGGGCAGCGCGGCGCCGTGAGCGTCGGCGATCGTTGCGGTCAGTCGAAGCGTATCGCCGACCGCGAACGCGGTATCGGCGGCCGGCGACACCCCCACCCAGCGCACCTCGGCGGATGGCTTGTGGCCGGCCGCCGCGGCTGGGTGCCGCTCGTTCAGCGAGCTGGTGGTGGACACGATGGACGCCGCGGCCGCCGCGGTGGATACGGCGCCCGCGGCGAGCTTGGCCGCTCGGCTCATCTTTCCGTCGGATCCGCGCATGCGCGCGATGCCCCCGGTCATGGCTGCAAGGGGTTGCGGCAGCGGCGATTGGCAGGGGCGTCTGGCCCTCTGCGAGAGCTGGGTCGGGTGTCCATCGGCGCACCTCCGTCGGGAAGGGCGATGGAGCAAGGTCGAGGCCGCGCGAGAGACGAGCACAAGCGACGAGTGGCCGCGGAGTGCAACTTCCTGCGCGGTCGCACGACCGTACTCGTACGTGCTACTACAGGAGCCGGTACTTGGGCCCGCTGCCGCCTTCGCGGGGGGTCCAGCGCGGACCCAGCACGTCGGTGGCCTTGCAGTCCACGCAGTTGGGCGCGTTGACGCGGAGCTCGTCGCCGACCCGCTCGTAGACGCCCGCAGGGCAGAGATGGGCGTAGAAGTCCGCGACTGCCGGCGTCACGTCGCGTCCGACGAGCAGGTGTGGGGGAATGGTGTCGCGGGTGGCGTTCCCCGCCTTGAAGACCGCGTCCACCTTGCTGAACGTGAGCACCCCGTCGGGCTTGAAAGGCGCGCGGGCGCCCGTGCGTCGCGGCGTCTCGGCGTCGGCCGGCATGGCGATCCTGCCGCCGGGAAACCGGCCGCCGGTCACGGTCATGAGACCCGCTTTGATGCCGCCCCGATAGAGCCCGTCCTTGAACGCGAGCCGCATGTTGCGGGTGCGGCGCATGTCGTCGGCGATGTAGCTCTCGCGGACGAGCCGGTCGTAGCCGGCCAGCGAGCCCGCCGGCACGGGGCTGGCGGCGGCGCCAAGCGCCGGGGCGATCGTCCGCGCGGCGAAGATCCCCGACTGCATCGCGTAGTGGATCCCCTTGAGCGACGGCACGTCGACGAACCCCGCCGCATCTCCAGCGAGCAGGATCCCGTCGCCGTGCATCCGCTCCGGCAGCGCGTGCCACCCGCCTTCCGGAATCGTCTTGGCGCCCCATTCGAGGAGCTGCCCGCCGTCGAGCACCTCGCGGAAAACCGCATGCAGCTTCATCCGCTGGAACAGCTCGTGGACGTCCAGCGTGGCGTCGTGGTAGTCGAGCCCGACCACCAGCCCGAGCGATACCTGGTTCGGGCCGAGCGGATACATGAAGCTGCCGCCAAAGGCATCCGTGGGGAGCGGCCAGCCCAGCGTGTGGATCACCCGGTCGAGCGGCCGTTTCACCTCCCACACTTCCTTCACCCCGAGCGCGTAGATCTGCGGATTGGGCGACGGCACGCGCTGCCATTGGAGCCAGCCCTGCGTGAGCAGCCCTCGCGTGCCCTCCGCCAGCACTGTCACTTTCGCGGTGAGCTCGGTGGGCTCCGCGTATCCCGCACCGGGCTCCCCGCTCCGGTCGAGTCCCGATGGTGCGGTACGGACGCCGCGCACCGCTTCCCCGTCCACCAGCAGAGCATCCACCGGGAATCCGGGAAAGAGATTGACGCCCGCTTCCTCGGCGCGCTCGCCGAGCCAGCGCACGATCTCGCAGAGCGACGCCGTGTGGAAGCCGGCGTTGTGCATCGTGGGCGGCGTCGGGATGCGGAGCGAGCGGCCTTCGGTGAGGAAGTACACCGCCTCGCCGCCGACGCGCTGGCGAAACGGGAGCTGGTCGGTCGCGAGGTCCGGGAACAGCTCCCGGAACGGTCGCGGGTTGACCACGGCGCCCGACATGCTGTGCTCGCCGAGCGCGCCGGCCTTCTCGAGCACACCGATCTGGAGCTCGCCGGGGCCGCCCTCCTGCTTGCCCAGGCGTGCGAGCTCGATGGCGCAGGCAAGGCCGGCCGGGCCGGCGCCGACGATGAGGACATCCATCTCGATCGCCTCGGCGCCCGGCGGGTCGCGGCAGATGAGTCGGTCGAGCGGGAGATCGCGCTGATGACGGGATGGGATGATGGTCACGGGCGCAATATATATCTGCATGAACCTCTCCAAAGCGTTGCGCGACCGATGGGTGCGAGCCCAACTCGCGCTGCTGCTGGTGCTCGATGCGAGCGGGCCGCTGCTTCCCCGATTCGCGAGCCTGGGGCCGCTCGACCTGGTGCTCAATCGCATCGACCCCTGGCCGTATCGCGCGGCCGGCATCGTGATCGGCGTGCTGGGCTTCGCGTTCGCGGCCTGGGGAGCTCGCGCGCTGGGCGCGGCGCTCACGCCGGAACCCGAGCCGCTGCCGGACGCCTCGCTCGTGCGCACCGGCCCTTACGGGATCGTGCGGCATCCGATCTACACCGGCATCGTCGCAGCCTCAACCGGCTGGACGCTGGCCTGGAGCAACTGGACGCTCGCGCTGCTGGTGGGCATCGTGCTCCTCGGCTTCTTCGAGGCAAAGGCGCGGGTGGAGGAGCGCTGGCTTGCAGGGCGTTTTCCCGAGTACGCGAAGTACGCGCGCCGGGTACGCCGCCGGCTGGTGTGGTGACTCACACTCGCACTCTCACTCGCACTCGCTTAGGCTTCCGCGCCATGTCTCCCGCCTCGAAAGTCCCGGGGTTTCGGCCGGTCCCGTTCACGGGGGTCATCTACGTCATGGCCGAGGCCGCGAGACGCGGCTTCCGGCACGGTCATCCCGAGTGGTGCAACCTTGGCCAGGGGATGCCGGAGACCGGGCTGCTGCCGGGCTCCCCGCCCCGGGTGCACCAGGTGACCATCAGTCCGGACGACCAGGAGTACGCACCGGTGCCCGGCATCTGGGAGCTCCGGCGCGCGGTGGCCAACCTGTACAACCAGCTTTTCCGGCAGGGCAAGCCGTCGCAGTACACCGAGCGCAACGTGTGCATCTCGGGCGGCGGCCGCATGTCGCTCACCCGGGCGGTCGCGGCGCTCGGGCAGATCAATCTCGGGCACTTCCTTCCGGACTACACCGCGTACGAGGAGCTGCTCGACATCTTCAAGCTGTTCACGGCCATCCCGATCCTGCTCGACCCTGCGCGGGGGTACCGCTTCGACGTCGAGGAGCTCCGGCGTGAGATCACCGGTCGCGGGCTCTCGGCGGTGCTGCTGTCGAATCCCTGCAACCCGACCGGGCGGGTCATCGCTGGCCAGGAACTGGAGGCGTGGGTGGCGACCGCTCGGGAGCTCCAGTGCTCGCTCCTGATCGACGAGTTCTACTCCCACTACGTGTGGAACGACGAGGCGGGCGATATCGTCTCGGCGGCGCGGTACGTGGAGAACGTGAACGCGGATCCGGTCGTGTTGTTCGACGGGTTCACCAAGAACTGGCGCTATCCCGGCTGGCGTTGCACCTGGACCGTCGGCCCGGAGAGCGTGATCGAGGCGGTCTCGAGCAGCGGCTCCTTCCTCGATGGCGGGGGCAGCAAGCCGCTCCAGCGGGCGGCAGTGCCGCTCGTGTCACCCGACGTGGCGTGCGCGGAGACAGCAGCCATCCGCCGCGGCTTCAGCCGGAAGCGCGCGCTGCTGCTCGAGGGCCTCAAGAGCGCGGGTGCGCGGTTCGATCTCGATCCGCAGGGCACCTTCTACTGCTGGGCGGATGTGTCGGGATTTCCAACCGGGCTCAACGACGGCATGTCCCTGTTCCGCGCGCTGCTCGAGCGGCAGGTGATCTGCGTCCCCGGCGAGTTCTTCGATGTGAACCCCGGCAAACGGCGGAGCGGCCGTGCGTCCCGATTCAGGAGCTATGTGCGGTTCAGCTTCGGCGCGGAAGAAGACCAGGTCGGCGAGGGCGTGCGCCGCATCAGCGAGGTCGTGCGCCGCTGACCCTTCAGAGTCCCCACCCCAGAGACAGGCGAAGCTGCCGGGGCTCGACCGGGTGGAAGTGCACGTCGTCGACGCCGGACGCGGCCTCGCCGGGGAGGCGTGATGTGTAGAAGTACTGAATGTCGGCCGCGCGCGCGTTGAAGACGTTGAGCAGGCTTCCCTGAAGCCGGATGCCGCCGACGACATAGCCCAGGGACGCGTTGACCAGCGTCGCCGAGGACGCCCGGACGCTGTTGTCCTCGATCAGAGGGTACGACCCGAAGTGGCGCACGCGAATGGCGCCGAACGGCCCCCGCTCGGGCGAGCTCCAGGTGACGCCCCCAGCCACCACGCTCTCCAGCGCTCCCGGTATCCGGTCCGCACCGCCGGAAACCTCGGTCAGCCTAGCTCGCGCGAACGACATGTCCACGTCGATCGCGAGCCGCGGCATCGGTCGGTAGAAGTTGGCCCAGGTCACGCCGCGGCGCCGACTGCCGTCCGTGGGCTCGGTAGCCCCGGCGTCTCCCACGAACAACAGCTCGCTGTCGAGGTCGAGCGCCCACAGCGCCAGCGTGGAGCGCCACGCCGGCAGCGGCGTGACGCGAACCCCCAGCTCCGCGCCGCGGGAGCGCACCAGGGGGTCCACTCGCTCGGCCGGATCGCCGGTCGCCGGATCCACGGTGATCGTCGTCCCCCGAGCGTCGTTGCTGTGGAAGCCGAATCCGCCGCTCAGATAGAGCTCCGCGACCCGTGACGGCGTGAAGATCAGCGAGGCCTTGGGACTGACCAGGCCCGCGCTCCGCTTGCCCGAGTTCTCCGCCCAGTCACTCGTGACGCTGAACGTGTAGAGATCGCCCCGCACGCCGAGCACGCTCCGGAGCCAGGGCCGCCAGCTCGACTCGGCCTCGAGGAAGACGCCGGATCCCCACTCCCGGACGTCGTCCTGCCGCACCGTGCCCACGCGCGCCTGCTCCTGGGTCCGGTAGAGCCCCACCGGGTCGAGGAAGTCGGCGCGAGTCTGCACCCCAACCCTGAGGAGATGGGAAAGCCCCAGCGCGCGCACGTCCTGCGTGTGTTGCGCGTTCGCGCCGACCACCAGCCGCTGCTCCTGCTGGCTGAATTGGTCGCCGCGCGCCGGGTCGCCCAGGAAGTAGGCGAAGTTCGAGAAGAGACCGAGATCGGAGTAGATGCCGAAGGCCTGCACGTCCTGCACGGAGCTCCGCCCGATCCGGCGCCAGGAGCCCGATAGGCTGTAGCGCTGCGTGTGGCCGCCGTCCGTCGCATCGATCTGCCCGAACCGGCCGATCAGTCCGCTTCTGACCGCGCGCTCGGGAATCTGGTCCGACGCGTTCCACCGGTTGTGATACGCCATGCCCAGCAGGGAGAACTGCGAGCTACCGCGCTGCCAGGAGTAGCGCGCGAGACCGCTGAACTTCCGGAGCCGCTGCGCGATGTCCCAGGGGCCGTTGTACGCCTTCGCCTCGCCGCCCGCGAGGAGGACGCCGCCGCCAATCTCCCCGGATCCTCCCAGGACCAGGCGGGCCAGCCCGTCCTCACCCGCGCCCACGGCCGCGACCGGGCGCTCCAGCCTGCGCACGAGTTGGAACTCGGCGCCACCGGCACTGCCGAAGTCCCCCAGCTCCGCGTGGTACACGCCGAGGCGGTAGTCGATGTGGTCGACGAACTCGGGAATCAGGAAGGTCACGTCGGTATAACCCTGGCCATGCGCGTGCGTCGGCATGTTGACCGGCATCCCCTCGACGCGGGTCTGGAAATCGGTGCCGTGATCGAGATTGAAGCCCCGGAGGAAGTACTGGTTGGCCTTTCCGTCCCCGGAGTGCTGCGTCGCAATCAGGCCGGGCACGGTCTCGAGCAGCTCGGCCTCACGGGTGATCGGGCGCAGGCGCAGATCGGCCGCGCCGACGCGTCCCTCGGATGCCGTGGCGGCGAGTCCGATGAGGTCACCGGCACGCCCGGTGACCGTGACCGTCTCGAGCACCTGCGCCCGGCTGCTGTCCGGTGCGGCGGCCCGCGGAAGCGGGTCCTGCCCCGCAAGCGTCGAGGTCCCGGCGAAAGCGACGAGCGTCAGCGCGAAACCGCCGAACCGGACGATCAACGTGAGTGCGCTCCTTCAGCGCATGGCCGGACGAGGGGCTCACCGGCGGCTGCGCCGGCGACATCTCCTCTACGTCCCGCGGGGAGCGATCGGATGTTTGCGCGAGGATCCCAAAATCAAGCGCGCCAGAGTGCGCGGCTTCAGCCGCACCCCGGCGCACCAGCTGTGGAGGGACCGTATCAGCTCGGCAGCAGCACCTTGTCGATCACGTGGATCATTCCGTTGGATTGGGCCACGTCGTAGGTCGAGATGTCGGCGACGGCGCCCTTGGCGTCCCGCACCACGATGTTGCGCTCCCCGTTCATCATGAAGGTCAGCGGCTCGCCGTTGACCGTCTTGAGGGTCGCGCGGCCCTTGCCGCTCCTGATCGCCTTCATCAATGCCTTGGCGTCGTAGCGCCCCGCGACGACATGATAGGTCAGGACCGTGGTGAGCTGGTCCTTGTTCTCTGGCTTGAGCAGCGTGGGCACGGTGCCGTCGGGCAGACGGTTGAACGCCGCGTCCGTCGGGGCAAAGACGGTGAACGGGCCTATGCCCTGCAGCGTCTCGACCAGCCCGGCCGCCCTGACAGCCGCTACCAGCGTCGTGTGATCCGCCGAGTGGACCGCGTTCGCGACGATGGTCCGGTTCTGCAACATCGCCCGGCATGACCGCGTCGCTGTCCATGGCCATGTCGGCGTCGCTGCCCTGTGCCACGGCGGCCGAGGCGCTCGCCACCGTCAGCGCGAGAACGGTGAGCGCCTGCCTGCTGTGCATCCACATGTGAGGTCTCCGAGATGAGGTGAAGTGGCGACACCTCATCTACGGCCGTAAACGCCGGCCGGATGTGACATCCAGCGCCGGTCTCAGGTCGTAAGGCGGGCGCCCCAAGCTGCGGCCCGCGCTGGCGCCGAAGCAAGCGATACTGCATCGTTGGGTGGCAATGACCCAACCATACTCCGAAGCCGACACTCGCCAACAGCTCATCGATGGCCGCCTCAAGTTGGCTGGCTGGGACGTGGAGGATCCGTCCCAGGTAGTGCAGGAACTCGAGATCTACCTGTCCGGGAGTAAGCCAAATGTCGTGCGTGAGCGGCCGCATGGATATGCCGGTCGCCAGTTCGCCGATTACGCGCTGGTGTTACGCGGCCGTCCCGAGGCGGTGCTGGAGGCAAAAAAGACCAGCCGGGATGCCCAGCTTGGCCAGGAGCAAGCGAAGCAGTACGCCGCGCACCTTCAGCGAATCAACGGCGGCGCCCTTCCGTTCATTTTCTACACCAACGGCTACGAGACGTATTTCTGGGATTCGGACCGGCACGCGCCTGCCAAGGTCACGGGATTCCCGACCCGCGAGGACCTGGAGTGGCTCGTGCAGGCGCGGCAGACCCGGCGGCCGCTGTCAGTCGAGCTGATCAACACCGCGATCGCAGGGCGGGACTATCAGATCGAGGCTGTTCGCACTCTCCTCGAAGCCACCGAACAGGGACGGCGGAGGTTCCTGATGGTGATGGCCACCGGGACGGGAAAGACCCGCACGGCGGTGGCACTGATAGACGCGCTGATGCGCGCGCGCTGGGTCAAGCGCGTGCTCTTCCTGGTGGACCGGCTCGCCTTACAGGAACAGGCTCTTGCGGCCTTCAAGGAGCATCTCCCGGCCTCGCCCGTGTGGCCCCGCGAGGGCGACAGCGGCTTCACCCGCGACCGCCGCGTGTACGTCACCACGTATCCGACAATGCTCAACCTCATTCAGGCGGGCACGATACCGGGGACGTGGATCTCACCGTTCTTCTTCGATCTGATCGTCGCGGACGAGAGTCACCGTGGCATCTACAACGTGTACCAGCAGGTGGTGCGCTACTTCCACGGGCTTACCCTGGGCCTCACCGCCACGCCGCGGGACCACGTCGCCCACGACACCTTCGCCCTTTTCGACTGCCCCACGCACGATCCCACGTTCGCGTACTCGTTCGAGGAGGCGGTGCGGCACGATCCGCCGTACCTCTGTGACTTCGAGGTGCTCAACGTCCGCACCAAGTTCCAGGTGGAGGGAATCAGGGGGCCGAAGCTGGACGAGCCGGAGCGCGAGCAGCTCGCGCTCGAGGGACTCGATCCGGACACCGTTGACTTCGAGGGCACTGACCTCGAGCTGAAGGTCACCAACAGCGGCACCAACGCGCTGATCGTCCGCGAGTTCATGGAGGAGTCCATCAAGGATCCTTCGGGAACGCTGCCGGGCAAGTCCATCGTTTTCGCTACTTCGGTGCGCCACGCGCGGCGGCTCCAGGATCTGTTCGACCAGATGTACCCGGAGCATCGCGGGCGCCTGGCACGGGTGCTCGTGTCTGATGATTCACGGGTGCACGGAAAGGGCGGCTTGCTCGATCAATTTCGCACTCAGGACTTCCCGCGCGTTGCGATTTCGGTGGACCTGCTCGACACCGGCGTGGATGTGCGTGAAATCGTGAACCTCGTGTTCGCCAAGCCGGTCTACTCCTACGTCAAGTTCTGGCAGATGATCGGCCGCGGCACGCGAGTGCTCGAAAACGATCCCGCCCTGCGCAAGGCCTGGTGCCCCGAGAAGGACCGGTTTCTCATCATCGACTGCTGGGGAAACTTCGAGTATTTCGAGATGCATCCGAAGGGCCGCGAGCCCGGCGAGCAGGTCCCCATGCCGGTGCGGCTCTTCCGTGCCAGGCTCGACCAGCTCGAGGTAGCGCTGATCAAAGGGGCAGCCGATTCGGTTGAGGCAGTGAAGGCGGACCTTCGAGCCGACCTCGACTTCCTCCCCGCGAACAACGTGGTGGTGCTCGAACGGCAGGCGGATCTTGCGGCCGTACGCGCCGACTCATACTGGACCCGCCTCGGTCGTCGCGAGCTGCAGTTCCTCCAGCAGACGATCGCTCCGATCCTGAGGGCCAAGTCCGACGTCGAGTTCAAGGCTCTGCGATTCGAGATCGACGTCGTCGAATTCGGTACGGCGCTGCTCTCCGGCAACCGCGACACTGCCGATGCACTCAAGCAGACGATCATCGACCAAGTGAGCGAATTGCCTTTCGGCGTCAATCTGGTGGCAAACGAGCGGGAGCTGATAGAGGCCGTGCTGGCTCCCGGGTGGTGGGCGTCGGTGGACCAGGAGCAGCTGCGGACGCTCGTATCCCAGCTCGCTCCGCTCATGCGCTTCCGGCAGCAAAGAGGCGACCCCATGGTCTCGCTCAACCTGGCCGACCTGGCCGCGGTGCACGAGCGCATCGTCGTGGGGCCGGATGGGCGGGACCTCCCGATCGCCACCTACCGCCGGCGGGTGGAGGAGGCGATTCGCGCGCTCCTGGGTGAGAACCCGGTGCTCCAGCGGCTTCAGGCCGGCGAGGTCGTTTCGGACGCCGACCTTCGGGAGCTGGCCGAGCTGCTTCGGCGGCAGGATCCCGGCATCGACGAGGAGCGGCTTCGCAAGGTGTACGACGTCCGCTCGGCGAGTCTCGTGCAGCTGCTCCGGCACGTGCTCGGGATCGAGCCGCTCGAGCGGTGGTCCACGCAGGTGACGCGGGAGTTCGAGGAGTTCATTGGCCGGCACACCACGTTCACTGCCCTTCAGATCCGTTTTCTCCAAGCGCTCAGGACGTTCATCCTCCAGCGGGGCCGGATCGAGCGGCGGGACTTGATCGACGCGCCGTTCACCCAGCTCCACCCGCAAGGGGTGCGGGGCGTCTTCCCGCCCACAGAGATCGAGGAGATTCTGGGCTTCGCGGCGAGATTGGTAGCCTGAGAACCGGGGTAGCTGAGTAATAATAGGGTATTGTACGCCACGTACTACCCTGTTATTCTGTCAGCATACCCCATTCGAGGCTCGCCGCACCCTTCTTGTACTCCCTCTCCCCTGCCTTTCTCGACGCGATCCGGTTGAGCTCGGCCGACGGCTCCTCACTCCAAGCGCTGGGGGAGCGCCGCGGCCGGCAGGAGCTCTTCCGCCGGCAAACCCCTGAGGTCCTGGCTGCGCTCCGCGAGGCCGCGGTGATCGAGTCGAGCGAGTCATCCAACCGGATCGAGGGCGTGGAGGCGCCGCACCCGCGCATCGAGGCGCTGGTGCTCCACAACGCTGCCCCGCGGGACCGGTCCGAGCAGGAGATCGCGGGTTATCGGGACGCGCTGAATCTGATTCATGAATCGGCGCGGGAAATGGGCATCTCGACCAACGTCATCCTCCAACTTCACACGATGCTGTACCGCTATCAGGCGGGACAGGGAGGCCGGTGGAAGGCGGCTCAGAACGAGATCGTCGAGCGGGAAGCCGACGGCACAGTGCAACGGGTGCGGTTCGTTCCGCCCTCACCCGTGGCCACGCCAAGCCTCATGGATGGTCTGGAAACCGAGTACCGCCGCGCCGCGGCCGGCGGCCGCGAGCCGCTCATACTGGCTCCGCTGGTGGTCCTCGACTTTCTCTGCGTCCACCCGTTTGCCGATGGCAATGGGCGGATGGCACGGCTCCTCACGTTGCTCCTGCTCTACCAGTTCGATTACGAGGTGGGGCGGTACATCAGCCTCGAGCGGGTGGTGGAGCAATCGAAGCAGACGTACTACGAGGCGCTCGAGGCCAGCTCGCAGGGGTGGCACGAGGCCCGGCACGATCCGCTCCCGTGGATGCGCTACTTCTGGGGAGTCGTGCTGGCGGCCTACAAGGAGTTCGAGGAACGGGTGGGAACCATCCGGACCGGCCGCGGATCCAAGACCGACCTCGTGGAGGAGGCCGTCGCGCGGCGGATCGGCGCCTTCGCGATCTCCGACATCGAGGCGGATTGCCCGGGCGTGAGCCGCGACTGGGTACGGCTGGTGCTCCGGCGGCTCCGGGACGAGGGGCGGATCGTGCGCCAGGGCAGAGGGCGGGGATCGAAATGGGTCCGACGCGAGGCGTAAGGGAGGAGCGATGCTGACACCGGCGCTGCGTTCCCGGGTGGACGCGCTGTGGGACAAGTTCTGGTCGGGCGGGATTGCCAACCCGCTCACAGCGATCGAACAGATCAGCTACCTGCTCTTTATGCGGCGGCTCGACGCGCTGGACGAGAAGCGGCGGGGCGACGCGGAGTTCCTCAAGCAGGAGTATCGGTCGCTGTTCAACGGCAGCTACATGACGCGTTCCGGTCAGGAGCGTCCGCGCGAGGAGCTGCGCTGGAGCCGGTTTCGCCACCTTCCCGGCGAGGAGATGCTCGAGCATGTAAGGGACTATGCGTTCCCCTTCATCAGGACGCTCGAGAACGGCGGCCAGGTGTTCACCCGGTACATGCAGGACGCGGTGTTTCTCATTCCGAAGCCATCGCTGCTGGTCGAGGCCGTCGGCATCATCGACGACATCTACCGGGAGTTGGAGCGCGAGCGCCAGGTAGGCGGGCAGAGTTTCCAGGACGTCCAGGGCGACCTGTACGAGTATCTGCTGAGCGAGATCGCGACCGCC
The DNA here is from genome assembly GCA_050733215.1 of Gemmatimonadales bacterium. Lineage (GTDB taxonomy): Bacteria > Gemmatimonadota > Gemmatimonadetes > Gemmatimonadales > GWC2-71-9 > DASQPE01. Next base: position 26,122 of record JBOHSN010000033.1, on the reverse strand, counting down.
GGGAAGAACGGCCAGTTCCGGACGCCGAGACACCTGATCCAGATGATCGTCACGCTGGTGGATCCGAAGCTGGGCGAGGAGATCTGCGATCCCGCCTGCGGCACGGGCGGCTTCCTGTTGGCCGCCTACCAGCACATCCTCGGCCAGCACACGAGCCCGGAGCATCGGTTCGTTGGTGAGGACGGGATCGAGCGCGGTCTCCTGGGCGACCGGCTCACCGATCCCAGGCAGTGGGCTGCGCTCAAAGAGCGCACGTTCCACGGCTTCGATTTCGACACCACGATGGTGCGGATCGGGCTGATGAACCTCCTCCTCCACGGCATCGACCGGCCGAACCTCGGCTACACGGATACCCTGTCGAAGCGCTACGCCGAGAGGGATCGCTACGACGTGGTGCTGGCGAATCCGCCGTTCAAGGGGAGCATCGACAAGGGCGACATCAACGAGGACCTGCGGCTCAAGACCACGAAGACCGAGCTGCTGTTCGTGAACCGGATCATCAACCTGCTCCGGGTGGGCGGCCGGGCGGGAGTGATCGTCCCGGACGGCGTGCTGTTTGGTTCGAGCAACGCGCACCGCGATTTGAGGAAGATGCTCGTCGAGGAGTGCGAGCTTCAGGGCATCGTGAAGATGCCGGCTGGCGTGTTCAAGCCCTACGCCGGGGTGAGCACGGCGGCGCTGATCTTCGTGAAGGGCGGCCGGACCGAGCACGTCTGGTACTACGACATGCAGGCGGATGGCTGGTCGCTCGACGATAAGCGGGAGAAGGTGGCGGAGAACGACATTCCGGACGTGATCACGCGGTGGAGAGCGCGGAGCTCCGAGAGCGACACGGATCGAACGGCGAAGGCGTTCTTCGTACCCGTCGAGGAGATTCGACAGAACGAGTATGATCTGTCGATTAACCGGTACAAGGAAGTGGCGTACGAGGAATCTGAGCACGAATCCCCAGCTCGGATCCTCATGACGTTGCGCGAGCTCGAACACGCGATTGCTCGTGACCTTGAAGAGATTGAAAGTCTCTTGAAGTGAACGCACCGCGCGTTTCGCTTGCCGAGCTGCTTGAGGACGCTGACCCCGGGTTCGCCTCAGGCCAACGCTCGCCGAACGGCACCTTACAGGTTCGCATGAACTGTGTGGACCCACACGGCGGACTCGATCTCGCGGTCGCCCCTCGTGTGCCCCCGATTCCGCAGTTGGATCGGTACCTGCTCAAACGCGGCGACGTTCTCTTCAACGCGACAAACAGCCCGGAGCTCGTCGGGAAATGCGCCGTCTTCGGCGGGCATACTGAGCGTGTGACTTTCAGCAACCACTTCTTGAGGCTGCGGGTGCTACGCGATCGTCTCGACCCTGCCTATCTCGCGCGGTGGCTGGCGTTTCTTTGGCACCGACGCGTGTTCCAAACGATGTGCGCCCAATGGGTCAACCAAGCCTCCGTTCGAAAGGAGCGCTTGCTCCAGCTCAAACCTCCCCTCCCTCTCCTCGCCGAGCAGCGGCGGATCGCGGCGGTGTTGGACAAGGCGGATGCGGTTCGGCGGAAGCGCCAGGAGAGCCTGCGGCTGCTGGACGAGTTCCTGCGCTCGGCCTTCTTGGAGATGTTCGGGGATCCGGTGAGGAATGAGAAGGGGTGGGAGGCAGTCGCACTGGGCACCGTCGCAGCTGTAGTAGGCGGGCTGCAAGTAACGCCGCTCCGGGCGGGCTACGGCCGAGAGAGGCCGTACCTAAGAGTCGCCAACGTTTATCGAGACCGCTTGGACCTGACTGAGGTCAAGTACATTGGCGTCACTGGCGAGGAGCTCGATAGAACAAGGCTCCGCGCCGGTGACCTGCTAATCGTCGAGGGCCACGGAAACCGAGAGGAGATCGGCAGGAGTGCGGTGTGGGACGGGTCGATTGAAGACTGTGTGCATCAGAACCACCTAATCCGCGCAAGGGTAGATGAGCATCGGGCTGATCCTCATTACGTCAGTTCATTCCTGAACTCTGCTGCCGGACGGCGCCAGATGGGCAGGTATGGCAAGACTACGTCGGGCTTGAACACGATCAGCACAGGGAACGTCAAGCGAATTGAGATCCTGCTGCCGCCGCTAAGAATGCAGCGAACGTATGTCCGTCTGCTCGGGGAAGTCACAGAAGCGCGTAAGCGGTGTCAGGCGGCTCAGCGCCACAGCGACCTTCTCTTCAACGCCCTGGCTCATCGTGCGTTTGGAGCGAGTCACGCGCCATCAATCAGGGATTGAACGCCACCGATTTACCCAAACTCCATATCACGAGGCGGGAAGGGTGGATATTCGCCCAGGCAGCACGATTGAAGGTCCGAACGGTCAGACCATTACAATCGACTCACTGTTGGGCAGTGGGGGATTCGGGCAAGTGTTCCACGGCACCCTACCCGACGGGATGCCGGTCGCCATTAAGACGGTGTTGACCGCCACCCTGACCCCGCCAGAGCTTGCTGCCCTGCAAAACGAGGCCAGGCTTGCTAGCGGGATTGTGCACCTGAACGTCGTTCGTGTGCTTCACATCGACGACGGTGAGGCCGCATCGGGGCGCCCGCCATATATCGTTATGGAGTATGTGGGTGGCGGGACACTGCGTGCCATGCTGCGCGATCGCCAATTGCGCAATGCCCTGTTCGACCCAGATGAACTCAGAGCTATGTATCTGCAGATCGCCGAAGGGATGGAGGCCGTCAACGCGACGCTGGTGCACCGCGATCTCAAGCCCGAGAACGTGCTAATCGATGCCGCTAAGCAGCACCTGAAGATCACTGACTTCGGTCTCGCCAAACTTGCCAACGCAACAACTCGTTCTGCGACCTTCAAGGGATGGGGCACACCCGCTTACATGTCGCCCGAGGCATTCGAGCTGGGCCCCAATACGTTGGCCATGGACGTGTATTCAGCCGGTGTGCTGTTTCACGAGATAGCCGTACTCGCGCCACCTCTAACCCCTAAGGGAGCCGACCAAGGCTGGCCCGCGTGGCGCCGTGCCCACCTACTGGAGGCACCTGCGGATCTACGCGCGAGTCGGGGGGACCTCCCCCTCGATATAGTCCAGCTTGTGATGCAGATGCTGCAGAAGGATCCTTCCAAGCGCCCGCCTTCCTGGTCCGCGATCATGCAGCGACTCCGGACCGGGGCAGCGGTGCCCCTCGCAAGGCCAGACGTCAGCCTGCTGGTGGAGCAGGCCACGACGCGCTATCGGCAGGCGACCGAAGCGGAGACCCGAGCCGGAGAGGAACGCGAGCGCCGTCAAGAGGCGAGGCGTTGCTCCGACAGGCGTTCCAACAGCCCGTGCAACTTTTCCGTGAACTGGTCGAAGCGTTCAATGCATCCACGTCCGTTGGGCGATTGATTTGGCAACAGGATGGATCGCTGAACGTGCAAGCTCGGTCCGAGGTGACACGTCGCGCATTGGTGATGGATGGACAGATCATTGATGATCTCGACCTGCAGCACGATGGTATCGTTCGGCTCATTGGAGCCGTGCACCTCAGTCCTGGACCAACGGCTCGGGAGGCCGAGACGTCACCGCATGACTCCTCCAGCTTTTCTGGGTTCAACTTGGCCTACAGAGTGCGGAACGCTTCGGAGCGGTACGGAGCCTGGACTCAGCTGCGATTCGAAGTGAATCCACTCATGCGCTACCGAAACCCTACCCGGTGGCACCCTGTGGGGTTGAACCAACTCCCTCATCAGCTTCAGCTTCTCAGAGCGATGGGCGAGTACCAGAATGAACAGCGCGGATTGGACGATGTTTGGCTGCGGCAACTGCTAGTCAAGATCCTATAGGGCGACGACGGTTTCGACTGTCAACCCCGGCCACCTTCACTCACTTCTACCCGTGCGCGGCAAAGGCAGCCTGTCAGCCTTCGCTCCGTACTTTGCGGATCTCCTCTGTCAGCCTCGGCACAATCTCGAACAGGTCTCCCACGATACCGTAGTCCGCTACCTTGAAGATCGGCGCGTCCTTGTCACGATTGATCGCGACGATCGTCTTCGCCGTGCGCATGCCGGCGAGATGCTGGATGGCGCCCGAGATGCCCACGGCGATGTAAAGCGACGGACTCACCGTCTTCCCGGTCTGCCCCACCTGCGCGGCGTGGTCCCGCCAGCCGGCGTCCACCACCGCGCGGCTCGCGCCCACTGCCGTGCTGCCGAGCGCCTCGGCGAGCTCCTCGAGCAGCTTGAAGTTGGCGGGCTCCTTGAGCCCGCGCCCGCCCGAGACCACGACCGGCGCCTCGGAGACGTCGAGGGCAGCCTGCGCCGGCGCCTTGACCTCCTTCACGCGCACGCGGGCCTCGAACGCCGGGACGGGGACCTGTTCGACGCCGCCGGCCTTACCGCTGGCCCCCTCGAACGTGTTCGGCCGGACCGAAAGCAACGCCGGGCTCGCGGTGAGCCGGGCCCGCTGCAGCACCTTCCCGGCGTACACCGGACGGGTGACGACAACGGAACCACCGTCGCCGGCGAGCCCAACGACATCGGTGGCCAGGCCGACGCCAAGCTGCGCGGCCACGCGCGGAGCGAGATCCTTCCCGGTGGCCGTCGCGGCGAACACCACCGCCTGGTAGCCCTTCGCGATCGACGCGATCGTCGCAGCGTATCCGTCCGGACTGTAGCGCGCGAAGTCGGGATGCGTGGCCGTGAGCACTCGAGCGGCGGCGAGCTGATCGCTGCCGGCGGGCGCGGACTCGCCGAACACGATCGCATCCACCTCGCCGCCCAGCCCGGAGGCGAGCTGCCGTGCCGCCGCGATGACTTCGTGCGCTGCCTTCCGGAGCGCGCCGTCGCGCGACTCGGTGACGGCCAGAATCGTGGCCGCCATGCTAGAGCACCTTCGCTTCGGTACGGAGCAGCCGGACCAGCTCGGGTACCGCGTCGGCACCCTCGCCCACGATCCGTCCGGCCTGGCGTTCCGCCGGCAGCTCGAACGCGAGCACCTCGACCGTTCCCGCGCCGATCGCGGCGGGCTTGGTCTCGAGCGGCTTCTTCTTGGCCGCCATGATGCCCTTGAGCGCGGGGAGCCGCGGGTTGTTGAGTCCCTTCTCGCAGGTGATCACGGCCGGGAGCCGGCATTCGACCACCTCGACACCGCCCTCGATCTCACGCTCGGCCTCGACCGCGCCGTCGGCGACCGTGAGATGGGCGACGGAGGTGACGCAGGGCAGACCCAGCAGCTCGGCGACCATCGGGCCGACCTGCTGGTTGTAGTCGTCCACCGCCAGTTTGCCGAACAGGAGGAGATCGTAGGCGCCCGTCCGGAGCTCCTCGGCCAGCGCCTTCGCGACCTCGAAGCCGTCCGCCGAACCGGGCGACTGGAGCAGCACCGCGCGGTCGATCCCTATCGCGAGCGCGGTGCGGAGCGTCTCCTGCGACGCGTCGGTGCCGACCGCGTACGCGACGGTCTCACCGGCGCCCGCCTGCTCCTTCCGGGCGAGCGCCTCTTCCACCGCGAATTCGTCGTAGGGATTGAGGACGAACTTGAGCCCGGCTTCGTCGATCGACTTGCGATCGGGGCCGGGAACGATCTTGGCGACCGTGTCCGGCACCCGCTTAAGACATACTGCGATCTTCAACGTGTTCCCTCGCTCCTTGCGTGGCCCGGCGGGCTGGTCCGCCGCGGCGCAAAAGTAGCGGGGGAACGCCGCTCAGTCGAGGTCCGGACCGCGCTCCTGTGCCTCGCGGGCGCCGAAGCTCCGCCGGACGACCAGCCGGAACGCGCGGGCCTGGCCCGGGGTGAGGAACCGCTCGAGCGTCGGCCCGGCAGGGTTGCCCTGATTGATGTTGAACGTACCGAAGTTCGTGTAGCGCTCGTCGAGCAGATTCGTGACCAGCCCGGTCACCTCCCAGGGGCCGAATTCCCAGGTGACTCGCGCATCGGCCGCGAACCATCCGTCGAGCGGCTCGGTTTCGTTCGCCTCGTCGCCCCGGAGCCACTGCTCGCCCACGTAGCGCGCGTCCACGCCGAGCTGAATCCGGCCGGGGAGCCGAACACTCGCGCCGAACTTCACCTGATGGTCGGGCACCAGCGGCAGCCGGTCGCCCGGCTCCACCTCGTTCTCGCCACCGGCTTCCTCGCGGATGCTGAAGATCTCCGCCACGCTCTGAAAGGTGGCCCGGGTCCAGGCGTAGTTGGCGTAGGCCGAGTGGCCCCGCCCGAAGCCCACGTTCGCGCCGACCTCGACGCCCTCGCGGCGCGTCTTGTCCAGGTTGTCGAAGTAGCCCTCGATGGTGGAACCCGTGACCACGTTCTCGTTGGGGAACAGAAACACGTCGTTCTTCACGTCGGTCCGGAAGACCGACGCCGTGACGACCGCCGGGCCGCCCGCCCAGCTCCCGCCCACCTCGTAGGTGGTCGCGATGATCGGGTCGAGCGGCGGATCGTCGCCGAGCGCGAACGGGAGCACGCACGGCCGCTCCGGGTCCGCACAGGCCAGCTCGATCAGCGCCGGCGCGCGGAAGTTCTGCCCCACGGAACCGTACGTGCTGAAACCACGCCCGAGATCCACGCTCACGCCGCCCTTCGGGTTTACCCGGGTGTAGTTGCTCACCGTGTCTGCCGTAGGGTCGAGCCGGTTGTTGAACGGAATGCGGATATGGTCGAGACGCGCGCCGGCCGAGAGCGTCACCCGGCCCAGCGTGAGATCGGCCGTGGCGAAGGCCGCGGCATCCCAGGACGGGCTTTCGACCAGCGTCGTCTGGTCGAGGCCGCCACCGAATTTCGTGTTGTCCTCGAACAGCTCGATCCGGCTGTCGTTCACCGAGCCGTCCGCCCCGGCCCGCACGCCAAGCACCGCCGAGCCGAGCAGCCTGGCCCACCGGTAGTCGAGTCCCCAGCCCAGCGTCTTGTTCCGGCTCTCACCCAGCGCGTCGGGGTCGCCGCCCTGGTTGACAGCGAACCGCTCCGCGGTGCTCCGCCGACCGTACAGGCGGAACGAGCCGCGCCCGGTGCCGAGCTGGTGGTACCCGGTCACCGCGAGCTGGACCAGGTCGATGTCGTCGAAGTCGCCGGTGGTGAGATTGGAGTCGGGCTTCACGTCGAACACGCTCTGCGGCAGCGATCCCGCCGGCTCGGCGTACGAGTTCGCCCCGAAGCCCTGGAAGCTGATGCCCCAGGTGTCGGCCAGCCGCCCGACGTTGAAGAAGCCGTTGTACTGCTCCGCGCCGGTCCCCTGCCGCCAGCCGTCCTCGCGGTTGTAGCCCGCGCCCACGTAGTAGTCGATGCCCCCGCGGGTCACGCCGCTGACCGAGCCGTTGCCGTTGAACGTCTCGAACGATCCGCCCTGCACCTCGAGCTCGCCGCCGATCGGCCCCCGGCCGCGCGCGGTGACAAGATTGATCGCGCCGCCCAGCGTGTTGCGGCCGGTGAGCGACGCGGTGCCCGAGAGTAGCTCGATCCGGCGTACGTACTGCATCGGCAGGAGATCGAAGTTGACCTGAGCGGCGTCGGGCTCGTTCTGGCGGACACCGTCGAGAAACACCGAAACGCCCTGGGGCAGCCCCACGACCGGCGATGCGTAGAACCCGCGCGTGCTGACGTTCAGTTTGTAGGGCGAGCCGAGGTCGTCGTAGATCGAGATCCCGGGCTGCTGCGCCAGCACGTCGGAGAGGATCCGCGGCTCGTACGCATCCGCCTCCTCTTCACCGATGATGGTGACCCGCGCCGGTACGCCGGAGCCGACCGTAGGTCCCGCCGAGGGCTGGATCGAGCCCACGACCTCGATCGGCTCGAGCGTGCGCACGCTATCCCGCCGGGTTGAGTCGGGCGTTTGTGCGGCGAGGGGCGCGGCCAGGACGCACGGCAAGAGCGAGCAGCGGATCAGGCGCATTCCGAGCGACTCCAGGACTGGCGGGGTGTTGTTCGAACGGCGGGAGATCAGCGCAGGAGCCAGCCGGAGCGCGTCCGCTCACTGGATTCCTCGTAGAGCGCCACCATCATCACGCGGTCGGGCGGCACCCCGACGATCAGCAACCCATCGTCGTCGGGTCCACCTCCATCGAAGTCGAGGCAGCAATGCTGCATGGTGACGAGGTCGGCGGCCGCCGGGTCGAGAAGCGTGGGCTCGGAGCCGCGCGAGAAGCGCAGCAAGTCGCCCTCGGTGTAGCTCCGCGACCCGTCGCGGTCCTCGTAGACGGCGAGCCGGCGGACGTCCTCGTTCCGGCGAGCCCTGACGAGAACACCGTCATCGCGATCGGTGCCGCCGTCCAGGTCGTAGCAACAGCGGTCCACCGTGACCACCCGGGCGTTCCACCCCGCCCACCCGACCAGCAGGAGGGCGGCGGTGCATGCGGCAGCCGCCAGCGGAGTCCGCCGGCGCCACGCGGGCTTCTGCAGGGCCGGCGCTTCCGCCCGCGCCGCACGGCCCGCCAGCTCCGCGCCGAAGCCCTCCCGTGGCAGGAACCGGATCCCCGCGAGCGCCTGGTCGAGCTCGCGGAGATCGTCGGGGGGCTCGAGCCGGTCAGGGCCGCTCATCGAGCTCACCGAGCGCGGCCTTCAGCCGCTTGAGCGCCCGCCAGAGTCGGGTGCGGACATTCGCTTCGCTGATGCCGAGCAGCTGCGCGACCTCGCGGCCATTGAGGCAGCTGCCGTAGCGGAGGCTCACGATCTCGCGGTCGTCCTGGCCCAGCCCGGCGAGCGCGTCCAGCAGCCGACCGATCTCCTCCTTCCGGAGCAGCCGCTCCTCCGGCGACGGGGCGTCCTCGACCAGGTCGCCCATCGTGCCCAGCGGCACGTACTGCCGGACCCGGACCCGGCGGCGGTGGTCCTGAACGAGGTTCCGCGCGATCGCGAGCAGCCACGTCCGCGCGGCGCCCCGGGCTTCGTCGAACCGGCCGGCAGCCCGGAGTGCCCGGAGGAAGGTGTCGGCGACGATGTCCTCGGCGGCGTCCGGCTCCGCGATCTGGAAGCGGACGTAGTTGTAGACCGCCCCGCCGTGCTGCTGGTACCAGAGGCGGCACTGCTCGCGGGCCAGCGAAGACTCCGCGGGCGGGCGATGGGCGGGAAGTGATTCGAAGGAGAGCGGCATTGGTCTCTATATACGCGGGAACGCGTTCAGCGTCACAGGTTGACAATCTCGCCCAACCTGTACGGGTTTCCTGTTCCAATACCTACGGAGACTGCAATGGCGGTCAAGGTGAGCTACAGCCATGCCCGCGACAATCTGGCCGATCTCTGGGATGTGGTGGAGGACAGCCGGGAGGCGGCGGTCATTCACCGGCGGGGCCACGAAGACATGGCGCTGATCCCGGCGGACGAGTTGGCGAGCCTTCGCGAGACGGCGTATCTGCTGCGGTCACCTCAGAACGCGGCTCGCCTGCTGAGCGCGCTCGCGCAAGCGGGCCGCCGTGCTACAGGATGAGTGCCTCGAGGACCTGCGGTATTGGGTCGACACGAACCGGAAGCTGGCGCTCCACACACTCGACCTGATGGAGGCCTGCCTGCGCGAACCCTACACTGGCATCGGCAAGCCCGACCATCTCAAACAGCTGGGAGGCAACGTCTGGTCCCGGCGGATCACCGAGGTGGACCGGCTGGTGTACGAGGTGTTCGACGGCCGGGTGGAGTTCCTCCAGGCCAGGTATCACTACTGAACTTTTCTGCGCGGACGGCGCGAACGTCCGGGCCGTTCATTCGCGTCCATTCCCGGCCAATTGCGGTTGACCGCAACGCCTTAGAACGCCGCGAGACCGGTAATGGCCTGTCCCACGATCAACGAATGCATGTCGTGGGTCCCCTCGTAGGTATAGACCGACTCGAGGTTGGCCAGGTGTCGCATCGAGTGGTACTCGATCAGAATCCCGTTCGCGCCGAGCAGCCGCCTGGATTCCCGGGCACACTCCGTGGCCATGTTCACGTTGTTCCGCTTGGCGAGCGACACCTGTTCCGGGGTGAGCGTGCCGGCATCCTTCAGACGCCCGAGCTGCAGCGCCAGGAGCTGGGCCTTGGTGATTTCCGTGAGCATGTCAACCAGTCGCACCTGCTGGATCTGGGTCTGCGCAATGGGGCGGTCGAACGTGATCCGTTGCCGCGCATAGCGCAGCGCCTCGTCGTAGCACGCCATCGCCGCGCCCACTGCGCCCCACGCGATCCCGTACCGCGCCTGCGTGAGACACATGAGCGGGCTCTTGAGTCCGCCCGACTTCGGGAGGATCGCGTCGGCCGGGAGCCGTACGTCGGCCAGGTGGATCTCGCTCGTGTCGGAGGCGCGGAGCGAGAGCTTCCCTTCCTGGTCCTTGGCGGTGTAGCCCGGCGTGCTTGTGGGAACGATGAAGCCGCGGATGGACTTGATGTCGTCGATCGCCCCGGTCTTGGCCCAGACGATCGCGACCGTCGCCTGCGAGCCGTTCGTGATCCACATCTTCGTGCCATTCAGCACCCAGCCGTCGGCGGTCTGCCGCGCGGTGGTGAGCATGCCGCCGGGATTGGATCCGAAATCCGGCTCGGTGAGCCCGAAGCACCCGATCTCCTGCCCGCCGGCCAGCCGGGGCAGCCAGTGCCGCTGCTGCTCGTCCGATCCGAACGCGTGGATCGGATACATCACGAGCGCGCCCTGGACCGAAGCGCACGAGCGGATTCCGCTGTCGCCACGCTCGAGCTCCTGCATGATGAGCCCGTAGGCCACGTTGTTGAGCCCCGCGCAGCCGTACTCCTCGGGCAGATTCGCGCCGAACAACCCCAGCTCCGCCATACCCGGGATGAGCTGCTTGGGGAAGCGGCCCTCGAGGTACGCCCGGCCGATCACCGGCATCAGGTTTTCGTCTACCCATGCGCGCACGGTGTCCCGGACGGCGCGCTCCTCCTCCGAGAGGAGCGCGTCGAGCCCGATGAAGTCCACGCCGGTGAACCGCTCGGTCGCCGCGCCGGTCATGGCGATCCCGCCTTCCGCGCCGCTGCCGCGCTGAGCCGCTGTCCGCCTGCCGGCCTGCCGGCCTGCCCGCCCGCGGCCACCGGCCGCCTCGCCGCCGGCAAGACGCCTACCGCGCGCGCCTTCGCACGGAAGGTCGGGCCGTGGTCCACCGACAGCCCGCTCTCGGCCTGCCACTGGTGCACCATCTCGTGCAGCATCGTGTGCTCCACCTCGTCCCATGGATGCCGCGCCACGTGAAGGCGGCTCATGGCGATCTCGATCGGGCGTCCGGTGCGGAGATCCACGCTGACCTCGCCGAGCCGCACGCGCATGCGGCCGGAGAGGCGAATCGGGATCTCGCCGAGCCCGCCGGCGAAATGCTCCGCATTGAAGCGGCGATGCACGTCGTACAGCCGGTGAAGCAGGGCGAGATCGCCCGGGTGGGGGCGATCCGCCGGGCGGGGACGGGCCGACCGCGGCACGTACATCTCCACCGGAAAGGCGAGAAACACCCGCTCCGCTGCGCGGCGCTCCGTGCGCGGGCGGCGTGCGTCGAGAAAGCCGACGATCGCCGCGAGGATCCGGTCCGGGGCGAACGCATAGCCGCGGTGCAGCCGGAGCACCTGCCGCGCGGTGAGGCTCACCATCACGGTGCGGTTGGCATGGGTGCGGATGGCGATCACGCCGCGGAGTCCGAGCTGCGCGAGCCGATGCGCGAGCAGCTCATCCGGCGGGGCGAGGAGCGACGCGGTCATCATGCCTCGACCCCGTCTACCGTGGATACGACGGGCTCCGGCGTCACGTGCCGGGCGAAGCTGAACCGGTCGGACGCCGCGAAGGAGCCGGTGGCCGCGTCCCACCGGTAATGCTGCACGTGCACCACGTCCGGCTCGATGCGCACGACGTTGAACACCGATGGCCGGCCGCCGCGGGAGCGGAAGCTGTGCGTCCCCGACGTGCTCACGGTAAGCCGTCCCTCGACCTGCCCGGCGCCTTCGTGGTGATCGTGGCCGCAGAGCACCACATCGGCGCCGCTGTCCAGGAGGAGCCGGTGCGCGTAGCGCCAGCGCGCGAGCCCCATGCGGCGGGAGATGGCCCCGGGCAGCACGTTGTGATGGATCACGAGCACTCGCGCCAGGCCGGGCGCCGCCTGCGCGAAGATCGCCTTGACCCTCTTCGTCTCGGACCCGGGCAGGTGTCCTTTGACCGAGACGTCGTTCACGTTCCAGGTCAGCGAGCCCCACGCGACACCGTAGGCGCTGAGCGCGCCGGCGATGACGGCGCCGGGCACCTCGAGCACCGGCCGGAGGTCCCCGAGGTACTGCCGGTACTTGGCGTACTTCACCGTGCTGCCGCGAAGGCCAAGCGGGCTCTTCCACCACTCGATGTCGTGGTTGCCGGGCACCACCAGCGTGGGCGCCGCCTCCTGCATGTGACGAACGAACACCCGCGCCCGCTGGAACTCGCCGTGACGGGCGCGCTGCGTCAGATCGCCGGAGATCACGATCGCGTCGGCGTCGAGGGTGGGCACGAACCGCTCGAGCGCTTCCACCTGCGGGAGGTCGGCGTGCCCGCCGAAATGCAGGTCCGAGCAGTGCACGATGGCCGTGGCGGTCACCACACGGCCCGGATGCGGTACGTGAGCGTCGCGCTGCCGCGTGGGGGAACCGCCACGCGGAACCGGACCGTCGCCGCGGAGATCTTGTCCGGGGGCACCGAGCTGGCCGTGACCGCCCACTCGCCACCCCGCTGCTCGTACACCGACACCATCACGGCCGAGTCGCGCGCGTTCGTGAGCGCCACTTCGTATGCGGCGGTCGCGCGGATGCGCACGCCGGCCGCGCTGCTGTCGCGTTCCGTGGTGAACTCGGTCTGCCGGCGTCGGGCCGTGAGGTCGAATGCGTTGCCGGCCTTGAGCTCGAGGTCCTGCCCCGCGGGCGTGTGCCGCACCCCCGCTTCGCCGACGAGCTGGAGGCGACCCTCGCGGTCGCGGTCGAAGATGCGCACGGTCCCGCCCGGCACCGGCCGGTCGCCGAACGGGCTGCCCCGTCGGCGGTCGAGGGTGTAATCCACCGAGACCGGCACCTGCTCGGGGTCCTCCGGCTCGCGCTCGATCCCGTAGAAGAACTGCGGGCGGCGGACGACGTACTCCCGGATCACCGGGGCGGAGGCAGGCTCGAACAGCGGAATGAGGCTGGTGGTGCCCGGCTGGAGGGTCCAGCGGCCGGGCAGCGAGTACACGTGGACCTCGCCGACCGATTCTTCCTGAGCCTGCGGGGCGCGCATGGCCATCTTGTCGGCCACGGTGCCCGCGCCGGTCACGACCATTTCGCCCACCTGCAGCGCGCCGAACCTGCGGACGCTGCCCGCGAGCAGCTGCACCTCCGCGCTGTCGAACTGCACCTCCTGCACCGGGATCGATGCGGTGCCCTCGATCCGCGCGCGCGCACCCTCGAGCACCACGCTGTAGGTGGCCTGCCAGCTCGCGCCGGTGGTGAAATAGCCGAGGCTGAGCGCAGGCTTGGGTTGCGCAGCCTGCACCCGGAGCTCCAGCGCCGGTTGCGCCACCACCATCTCGTCGTTGTAGCGGAGCTGGCCGGGCCGGTAGAACACGATGCCGCCGTCCTGGAGCCGCCAGACCTCAGGGTTCACGCCGAGGAGCGTGGCCTTGAGTGGTCCATATTGATAGCCGGTCTGAAACTCGAAGGTCTGCCCGACCGCCCGCCGCAGCACGCTCTGTTCGCCGACGTCGGCGTTGTACCGGGCCTCGGCGATCGCGACCGCGGGGTCGAGCGAGATGATCGATGACGGCTCGAGCCGCCCGATGACGATCCGGTGGGTCGAGCTTCCTTTCGGGACCTTGGCGGCGATCTCGCGGCGGACGAGCAGTCGCCCGTCATTGTAGATCGTGACGCTCGTTTGGGCCACCAACGGATGAGCAGAAGAGCCGAAGAGCAGAAGAGCAGCAACCGCCGCGCGCCCGACCGCGGCGCACACCGGAGAGCCGCACTGCGTGCCGTTCATCTGCTCTTCGGCTCTTCGGCTCATCTGCTCATCCCTTCATGAACTCCATCGCCAGCCGCCCCGCGATCCGCCGGACGATCACGTAGGTCGCGAGCACGGCCAGCACCGAGGTGAGCCGCGCGGTCGGATCCGCCGGCACGCGCAGTATGACGTAGAGGCCCATCAGGAGCGTCGCCGCGAGCGCCGCGCGCGACGAGATCTTCTTCGCGCGGCCTTCCCGCTCCCACCGGCAGTCCGGGCACAGCTCGCCCCACGCAATTCGGGCGACGCGCTTGCCGCACTTGGCGCAGGGAACCTCAGGCGACCAGCCGAACGACGGCATCACCGAACTCCTGGGTGCTCGCGTTCCCGCCCAGATCGCGGGTGCGGATCTTGTCGCGCACGATGACATGCTCGATGGCGTCGCGCATGCGCTGCGCGCGGTCGAGCTCGCCGATGTGGTCGAGCATCATCGCCGCCGCCAGCATCTGGGCCGACGGGTTGGCCAGCCCCTTTCCCGCGATGTCGGGCGCGCTCCCGTGCACCGCCTCGAAGATCGCCGCCTTGGTGCCGATGTTCGCGCCCGGCGCCAGGCCGAGCCCGCCCACCAGCCCCGAGACCTCGTCGCTCAGGATGTCGCCGAACATGTTGGTCGTGACCATCACGTCGAACTGTTCCGGCCGCATGACGAGCTGCATGGCGCAGTTGTCCACGATCATGTCCCCGGCCTCGACCCGGCCTTCGTACTCTTTCGCCACCCGGCGTCCCTCCTCCAGGAACAGCCCGCTCACCATCTTGAGGATGTTCGCCTTGTGCACGATGGTGACCTTCTTCCGCCGGTGCCGCACGGCGTATTCGAACGCATAGCGCACGATGCGCTCGCACCCGATGCGGGTGACGATCGCCATGGACTCGCCGACCGCGCGCGGGTCGTCGCCCACCTGGACGAAGTGCTCCACGCCGATGTAGAGCCCCTCGAGGTTCTCGCGCACCAGCACGATGTCCACGTGTTCGAAGCGCCCGCCCGGAAGCAGGGTGCGGGCTGGGCGCACGTTGGCGTAGAGCTCGAACTCCTTCCGGAGTCCGACGTTCACCGAGCGGAACCCGGTGCCGATCGGGGTCGTGAGCGGGCCTTTGAGCGCGAGCGCATTCTTCCGGATGCTCTCGACGGTGGCGTCGGGCAGCGGAGTGCCGGTGGCGTCGACCGCCGCCATCCCCGCGAGCTCCTCGTCCCAGCCGAATCGGAGCCCCGTCGCCTCGAGCACCTTGACCGTCTGCTCGGTGATCTCCGGCCCGATCCCGTCGCCTGGAATCAAGGTGACGTCGTACGTGGTCATGGGTTGGAGGCGAGCGGGAGCACCGCGGCGACCGCGGCGTTCAGCGCCTCGTCCGGCGATGCGCCCATCCCCCAGGTAAGCGCGTGCCAGGCCACCACGCCCGTGCGCGTGTCGGCCAGCGCGATCGACAGGTCGGCGCGGAGCGCACCGCTGGTGTCCCGCGCAAACGCCAGCGCGGCCGGCACCATCGCGTACCGCCCGCCGGTGAACGACGTCAGGTTGCGGAGTCCGGTGCGCAGCGGATCAGGCACGCGCTTGAGCTTGGGCGAGCGAAGGATCGCCTGCCCCATCTTGTCCGGCTCCGTCACCATCCCGGGATTCCGCCGCGCGATCTGCCTGAGCTTGGGCGGCAGCACCCACGACACCTCGGGCGCCCGCGCCTGGAGTCCTTCGCCGATGACCGAATCCGCCCAGCGGAGGACGGCGCGCCGGTCGCGGAGCCCGGCCAGCGCGCTGTCGCGGGCGAGCACCGGGTCCGACACCGTGAGCGTCAGCGGAAGCACGGCGATCGCTTCCCCGGAAAGCGCCAACGTGTTGAGCGCCTTCGGCGGTTTCGGCGGCGCGGATTGCCCGGCCGCGGCGCGGCCGAGTGCGAGTGTAAGTGCGAGTGCGAGTGCGATCTGGCGGAGCACGGCGGAAACGTAATCGCGGGGACGGCCCTACTCCAACGACAAACCTCCGTCTACGACGATGGTCTGGCCGGTGATGTGGCGCGCCGCCTCGGAGCAGAGAAACGAGATGACGTGCGCGACGTCGTCCGGCTCCGCCACGCGGCCGAGGATCGAGCGCTTCTGCGCGCGCTCGATGACCTCCTTGGGCAGCATGCCCATCCGCTCGGTGCGGATGAAGCCCGGCGCGACCGCGTTCACGTTGACGTTGGACGGCCCGAGCTCCACCGCGGCCGCGCGGGTGAGCCCGACTAACGCCGCCTTGCTCGCCGCATAGTTCGCCACCCCGAACCCCGGCCGCTCGGCTTGGTGGGCGCTCACGTTCACGATCTTGCCGTAGTGCTGGGCCCGGAACATCGCGGCCACGGCGCGGATGCAGTTGAACGCGCCGGTCACGTTGGTGTCGAGTACCTCGCGCCAGGCGTCGTCGGAGAGCCGCCAGAGCGCCCCGTCGCTCGCGATGCCCGCGTTGTTGATCAGGAAATGGATGCCGCCCAGCCGATTGCGCGTTTCACGGATGAAGTCCTCCACCCCGGCCCGGTCACGCACGTCGCAGCGGCAGGCGTGGACGCTCACCCCCATGGACGCGATGGCGGTTTCGGTGAGGAGCGCCTGCTCGGTAACGTCCCGGCCCGGGAGGTTGACGTAGCAGAAGGCGAGGTGACACCCCTGCCGCGCGAACTCGAGCGAGATCGCCCGGCCCAGTCCGGTGGCACCGCCGGTCACGACGGCCACCTTGCCTTGGAAGCCTTCGGCGATCGGCTGGGGCTGCTCCTTTTCGAGCACATTCCCCGCGCCTTCGGCCGCCTCAGCTTCCCAGGAGGGCCGGGAGACGTAGCCGAAGTAGCGGGAGGGCATGAGGAGCCAAGGTACGACTCCACAAGTACTTCGGCAAGGTGAGCAGCGGTGAGCGGTGAGCGGTGAGTAGGGCCGACCCGCGCGGTCTCGAATCGAACCGAGCCCCGCTCACCGCTCACCGCTCACCGCTCACCGCTTACTTTTGACTATGCTCCGGACGATCGGATGGATCGCGGCCGGCCTGGCGGGCGTGGCGGGCTGGACGGTGCTCGCGCTCCATCGGGGCGAGACGATCAACGCCGCCTGGCTGGTCCTCGCCGCCGTCGGCACCTACCTGGTCGGCTACCGCGTCTACAGCCGCTTCCTCGCCCACCGGGTCTTCGAGCTCGACGCCCGGCGGGCGACCCCCGCCGAACGGCTGTCCAACAGCCGCGACTTCGTCCCCACCGGCCGCTGGGTGCTGTTCGGGCACCACTTCGCGGCCATCGCCGGCGCGGGCCCGCTCGTCGGCCCGGTGCTGGCCGCGCAGTTCGGCTACCTGCCGGGCACGATCTGGATCGTCTTCGGCGTGGTCCTGGCGGGCGCCGTCCAGGACTTCGTGATCCTCTTCGGCTCCATGCGCCGGGACGGCAAGTCGCTCGGGCAGATGGCCAAGGAGGAGACCGGGCCGGTAACGGGGTTCCTCGCGATGATCGCCGTGCTCGCCATCATGGTGATCCTGCTGGCGGTGCTGGCGCTGGTGGTCACCAATGCGCTCAAGGACAGCCCCTGGGGCGTCTTCACGATCCTGTGCACGATCCCCATCGCGATCCTGATGGGGTTCTGGATGAAGGTGTGGCGGCCGGGGCATACGATCGAGGCGTCGCTCGCCGGGGTGGCGCTGCTCGCGCTCGCGCTCCTCGGCGGACGCTGGGTAGCCGAGTCGCCCGCGCTCGCCCCGCTCTTCACCCACTCGGGCCTCACGATCGCCTTCGGCATCATCGCCTACGGCTTCATCGCGAGCGTGCTGCCGGTCTGGATGCTGCTCTGCCCGCGGGACTACCTCTCGACCTTCATGAAGATCGGGACGATCGTGCTGCTCGCGATCGGCATCCTGGTCGTCATGCCGCCGCTCCGGATGCCGGCGGTCACCCCGTTCATCGACGGTACCGGGCCGATCTTCGCGGGCAAACTGTTCCCGTTCGCCTTCATCACGATCGCGTGCGGCGCGATCAGCGGGTTCCACGCGCTCGTGGCCTCGGGCACCACGCCCAAGATGATCCGCCGGGAGACCGACGCGCGGCTCATCGGCTACGGCGGCATGCTGATGGAATCCTTCGTGGCGGTGATGGCGATGTGCGCCGCGGCCGTGCTCGATCCCGGGGTTTACTTCGCCATCAACGCGCCGCTCGCGGTGCTCGGTGGCAGCGCCCAGACGGCCGCCGAGACCATCCGCGGCTGGGGATTCACGCTCGCGCCCGGTCAGATCGAGGCGATCGCCGCGCAGGTGGGTGAGCAAACGCTGCTCTCGCGAACCGGCGGCGCGCCGTCTCTCGCGGTGGGCATGGCCGTGATCTTCAGCGGCGCGTTCGGCCGCGGGCTGATGGCGCTCTGGTACCACTTCGCGATCATGTTCGAGGCGCTGTTCATCCTCACGACGGTGGACACCGGCACGCGAGTGGGCCGGTTCATGTTTCAGGAGCTGGCCGGCCACGTCTGGCCGTCCCTCGGCCGCACGTCGTGGTACCCGAGCACCGTCTTTGCCTCGGCCGTGATCGTCGCGGGCTGGGGCTACTTTCTCGTGCAGGGCGTGCTCGATCCGCTCGGCGGGATCAACTCGCTCTGGCCGCTCTTCGGCATCAGCAACCAGCTGCTCGCCTCGGTCGCATTGTGCGTCGGCACCACGATCCTCATCAAGAACGGCAAGACGCGGTTCGCCTGGGTGACGCTGGCGCCGCTGGCGGCAGTGTTGACCGTCACGTTCACCGCCGGCTGGCAGAAGGTCTTCGCCGCCGACCCGCGGCTCGGCTTCCTCGCGCACGCCCAGGTGACGGCCGAGCAGGCGGCGGCCGGCGCCATTGCCCCGGGGCTCGGCGCGCGGCTCGTCTTCAACGACCGGCTGGACGCGGCCGTGGCGCTCGCGTTCATGCTGGTCACCGCGCTCGTGGTGGCGACGTCGGCCTGGGAATGGCTGATGGTGCTGCGCCGCCGGAAGCCGGTGGTCGCGCGCGAGGCGGCGTATGTGGAGAGCGCGTATGCGAGCTGAGGGGGAGTCGAGGTCGGGAGAGGGCGGGAGAGGGCGGGAAACGTACGCCGCGGGCGTGAACGCTCCCGCTCCCGTCCTCTGCCGCCTTCTCCCGGCCCTTCGCCGGCTCCTCGGCATGCCAGACTACGCCGCCTACTGCGAGCACCTCCGCGCGCACCACCCTGACCGGTCGCTCCCGACGGAGCGCGAGTTCTTCGACCAGTTCGTGCGTGCGAGGTACGGCGACGGCCCCACCCGGTGCTGCTGAGCGCCGAAACCCTCGCCGCGCTCTGCGGCTTCGCCTTTCTCTCCGGATTGGTCGACTCCATCGTGGGAGGTGGCGGACTCATCCAGGTCCCCGCCCTGCTGATCCTCCTGCCCGGCGCGCCGGTCGCGACCTTGCTCGGCACGAACAAGGTGGCATCGGCGATGGGAACCATCGCGGCGGTGATCCGGTACTCGCGCAGCCTTCGCATCGACTGGCATCTCGCCGCCCCGGCGGCCGCCGCGTCCTTCGTCTGCTCGATCCTCGGCGCGCGCGGTGAGCGCGCTCGACGAGTCGCTGCTCCGCCCGGCGGTGCTCGTCCTGCTGGTGGCGGTGGGCCTCTACACCTGGCGTGCGCGTGACTTCGGAAGCGTGCACGCGCCCTCCCTCCGCCGCGGACACGATATCGCGCTCGCGGTCGTCGTGGGAGCGGGGCTCGGGTTCTACGATGGCTTCTTCGGTCCCGGCGCTGGCAGTTTTCTGATATTCGCCTTCGTCGTCCTGTTCGGCTTCGACTTTCTCGCCGCCACATCCACCGCCAAAGTGCTCAACCTCGGCTCGAACTTCGCCGCGGCACTCTATTTCGCCGCGACGGATCAGGTCGTCCTTGCCGCCGCGCTTCCCATGGGCATCGCCTGGTGGTGTCGGCGCTCGTGCTCAAGCTCGGCTGGGACGTGCTGGCCTGAGCGAACTGCGCACCTGGACGTACCTCAAGCAGCGATAGCGGGATCAGCGCCGTGGCGCCACGACGAGCCAGATCAGCACAGTGAGCATCACGCCCGCCGCCGACGCCAGCAACGCCGCACGACCGCCTGCCTGCTGGTAGATCGCCCCGAGCAGCAGCCCGCCGGGCAGCGCGGCGACGCCGGTGAGCGCGTGGTAGGCGCCGAACCCCCGGCCGGTTCGCACGGGCGCGAGTTGCGCCACGAGCGTGCGCTCGGCCGGCTCGGTGAGGCCGGCGACGACACCGAATGCGAGGAACGCCGCGACAGCGGCGATCGCGCTGCCGTCGAGGGCCAGCAACGCCGCCACCGCGGCGAAGAGGATGCCACCCACGGCGACGCCCCTCCTGGCACCGACACGGTCGGTGAGCCGCCCGCCGGGGTACGACGCGCCGCTCCGCACCACGTGCAGTGCTCCCCAGACCAGCGGGATGAGCGGCACGGCCACGCCGCGCTCCTGCAACCGGAGCAGCAGCAGCGCCTCGGGGAGCTGCATCGCTGCCAGCAGGGTGAGCGCCGCCAGCGGCGCCCAGAAGACCTTCCCCGCGGCATCCGCGGGCGGAGGAGCAGATGAGCCGAAGAGCAGAGGAGCCGATGGCGCCTTCATCTGCTCATCTGCTCTTCTGTTCCTCTGCTCATCCGTGCGCAGCACGAAGGCCAGCACGAGCACCGCCGCCACCCCTGGCGCCGCGCTCCACGCGATGACCCCCTGGACGTCGGCCCCGACCTGGAGCAGCAGCCACGCCAGCACCGATCCGAGCATCGCACCGATGTGGTCGGCGGCGCGGTGGAACCCGAAGGCACGGCCGCGGAGCAGAGGCGGCGTGACCTCGGCGATGAGCGCATCGCGCGGGGGCGTGCGGAGCCCTTTCCCCACGCGGTCGATCACCCGGAAGCCGATCACCTGCCACGCCGCGCCCGCGACCGAGATCAGCGGGCGCACCAGCACCGCCGTCAGATAGCCGCCCAGGATGAGCGGCCGGCGCCAGCCCCGACGGTCCGCCATCCGGCCGCTCACCCACTTCACCACCGCGGACGTCAGATCGGCGGCGCGGTCGAGCAGTCCAAGCGCCAGCGGGCCGCCACCCAGCGTTCCGGTGATGAACGCGGGGAGCAGCGGATACACCATCTCGCTCGCGATGTCGTTGAAGAACGATACCAGCGAGAGCCCTTTGACGGTCCGCGGAATCACTGGCAGAACACCGCCAGCGAACGGGGCACGACGACGAGCGTTGCCGGCGTGCGCGGGCCGGGCTCACCATCCACGTTGATCGTCCTGGGCATGGCCGTGCGGATCTCCACCTCGCCCGGATCCGGTCGCCGGCGGCGTGCCCTGGGGTTCAGCAGCAGCAGCGCGCGGGTGCCAGTCATCGCCGTGGAATATATGTTTGCGGCATGACTACCCCGCCGACGGCTTTCCGCGAGTCCAATCTCTGGTCCACGCCCATCCGGGATCTCGGGCTCACGATCGCCGGCACCCGGCTGGAACCGATCGTCGCGGAGTTCGAGGACGAGCTGCGGCGGGTCGGCCTGACCCGGCTCCGCCCGCGGTTCTACCTCTCGACCGAGTGGGGGGTGCCGTTCGAGACGGTCGCGATCGCCATCCCGTTCTATCTGGCCCGCCCCGAACTCACCGCGCTGCACGAGGAACAGACCGGCCACGTGGAGGGGTTCAACCGGGCCGACATCCTGCGCTACCTCCGCCACGAGATGGGCCACGTGGTGAGCTATGCGTATCGGCTCTACGACGACGAGGAATGGGTCCGCCGTTTCGGCTCCATCACCCAGCCGTACGAGGAGGATTACCGCCCGGAGCCCTTCAGCCGCCGCTTCGTGCGGCACCTCCCGGGCTGGTACGCCCAGAAGCACCCGGACGAAGACTGGGCCGAGACGTTCGCCGTGTGGATGGCGCCCGGGTTCAACTGGGAAAAGGAGTACGACAGCTGGCCGGAGGCACTGGGCAAGCTCTGGTACTGTGACCGGGTCATGCGGCAGATCACGGCGCGCGATCCGCTCGTGACCACCGAGGAGCTCGACGAGGACGTGGGTGAGATCGGCTATTCGGTCGCGGACTACTACGAGGACCTCGGAATGGACCGGAGCCCGGATTTCCCGCCGGGGCTGGACGGCGCGCTGCGAGCGATCTTCGAGGAATCAGGGGACGAGACGGCGCCGGACGGCAAGCGGCCCGCGGCCGATCTGCTCGCGCGGCTGGAGCGGTCGTTGATGGAGAACGTGTATCGCTGGACCGGGCATTTCCCGGAGCGCACCCGGGTGCTCGTGCGACACCTGGCCGGCCGGGCGCGGGACCTGGAGCTGGCTTATCAGGCCGGGGACGAGACCGCCGCCACCACGGGCCTCACCACCTTCGTCACCGCGCTCGCGATGAACCATGTCCACCGCGGCACGTATCTACCGTAGTCGGCGTCGGCAACGGCTATTCACAGGGGAGTTACGCGGTCTCGCGGAGCTTGCCCGCTGCCGTCGCGCCGCCGCGCCGGCCCTCGTACCGTTCGGTCGCGAGGTTCACGATCCGCTCGATCATTCGCGGATAATCGAAACCACCCGCCGCGGCGGCCATGGCGAACTCCGCCGATTTCTCGAGATAGCAGCTCGCGTTCACCTCGAGGACGTAGATCTCCCCGGTGTCCGTGAGCCGGAGGTCCACCCGGCCGTAGTCCCGCACCCGCACGGCACGATACGCATCCATTGCGACCTTCTGGAGCCGCGCGCGCAACTCGTCGGGCAGCGTCGCGATCACGGACCTGGTCCCCTTGTACTCCGCGCTCCGGTGCTCCCACTTGGCGCGGCTGTCGAGGACCTTGGGCTGGCCTTCCGGAAAACCGGTGAAGTCCACTTCGATCGGAGGCAGCGCCTTCGGCGGGGAATTGCCGAGGACGCCGACGTAGAACTCGCGCCCCTCGATGTACTCCTCGGCGATCGCGGCGTCGCCCAGCTCCTCGCGAATCGCGGCGAACCGGCGCATGAGCTGGAGCGCATCATGGACCAGCGACTTGCGGCCGATGCCGAGCGAGGAATCGGAGCGGAGCGGCTTGACGAAGAGCGGCATCCGCAGGTTGCCGCCGGTCTCGAGCTCCGATTCCCGGTTGAGCACCGCGAAGCGCGGATAGAGGATGTCCTCGTACGCCAGAAGCTTCTTGCTGAGCGCCTTGTCCTGGCTCAGGTAGAGCTCGCCGGGGCCGCTGCCGGTGTAGCGAACCCCGAGCAGGTCCAGCAGTCCGGCGACCGGAATGTCGCCGAACAGATTGTCCCCGAACATCTCCATCAGATTGAAGACGAGGTCTGGCTTGCGGCGGGAGAGTCCGGCGATGAGGCGTTTGACATCGTCATGGATGCCGAGAATCGAGACCCGGTGCCCGAGACGGCGCAGCGTCCGCGCCACCTGGGGCACGACGGGATCGTAGTCCTTCGAGTTCTCGTCGGTGCTGTCGAGGTAGGTGAGGACCGTGATCTTCACCCATGAAGAATGTCCGGGCGGTCGCACGGACGCCAGAGGCGAGTACCGAAGCGCTCTTATGAACCGCCGGCGGTGTTCGCGATCTCGTCGAGCAGCGCGGACACGAACGCCGACCGCACCACGCATGCGCTGTCGCCCTCTCGCTCGGTCTCTAGCGACATCGCGCTGCCGTTATCCGTCCTCCGGACCTGTACGTCGAACCTGAAACGTGCCGCGGTCTCGCGGGGGGTGCCCTCGGGACAGCTCAGCGGAGCCTCGTCGAAGCGCCGGGCGAGCGAGCGGAGGTTCACGAGCATCGTGCGCACTCGTCCACCGGGCTCGTCGGCCTCCGCGATGGGAATGCCGTAGCGACCGAAGGTGGTAATTGCCGCCTTCACGAGACTGGCAGGGACGGCCTCAACCTCGCGGGTAAACTGCTGGGACGAAGGTCGGCCGCTCCCCGACCCGAGGATGCCGGATCCGCACGCGCCGAGCGCGACCATTCCCAGAGCAATGTAGAAAGAGCGATTCACGGTGTGCTCCGGTTGCGAGGCCGAGAACATACGGCCGATGCGGGGAGCCGACCATGATTCGGATCACATGCTGGACGCGGCGAGCCCCATGCCCCACCCGGCCAGGCCGGGCGGCAGCGCGCCGTACTGGAGCAGCGCCGCGTGAAAGGCGTCCCGGACCGGCCCGGCTTCGGAAGCCCCGTACGCCTGACGGAGGCGCAGGATCTCGCGATACCCCGCCGCTGCGGCGAGCCCGCTGGTCGGCGCCGCCGCGATCCGCCGGATCTCGCGCTCGGCTGCGTCGGGCGTCATCTCCGCCTCGCTGGTCAGGAGCCGTACGGCCTCGGCGGGGGCCATTCCTCGAGCGTGGAGACCCACGTCCACCGCAAGGCGGGCGGCTGCATTGCGCAGCCGTCCGAGCCACCGCGGGTCGGTTTCCGCGTTCACGCCCGAGGCGTAGAGCGCCCACCCCTCCACCGCCACCGGCGAACGGATGGCCCGGCGCACGGCCGAGGCGAGTCCGGGGATCGCGCGCTCCTGCGCCTCGGCGAGCTGGTGCCCGGTCACTGTGGGCGCGCCCGGCGGCGCCGAATCCGTTGCGGCCGGGCCAGCGAGCGTCTCGGCGGCCCAGCGCGCCAGCTCCGTGGGGCTCGACCTTACCGCGTACGCCTCCTGGACCCGGCGCTCGAACAGCTCCCCGCCGAGGGCGGCCCGCGCCCAGTCCCCTTCGGGCTCGATCTCGTCGCGGAGCGCGGTGCCGAACCGGGCAAACGCCTGGAGCGCGGTGGTAACGGCCGCGTTCATCGCTTCGGCGCCGCCGGGAGCTGCCGGCCCGAACCGCGACGCGGCCCGCACGAGCAGCTCCCCGACCGGCCCGAGCTGTGCCAGCGCAGCATCCACCAGCAGCACGGGCGGGCGCCGGATCGTGGTGCGTGCCGCGTCGAGGAACCCCGGCAGCAGCGAGATGCGGGCAAATGCGGCCGGCGCCCGCTCGTCCGCCGAGGGTCCGGCGAGCAACGAGGCGACCGCCTCGTGGGCATGCGTGATCCAGAATCCGGGGTCGCGCACGTGGGGGCGCTCCTGCTCGAAGCGGGCGATGGTAACCCGCACGTCGGCGAGGAGCGCGGTCCGATCGATCTCGTCGTCCAGCTCGTCGAGCTCGAGGTCCTCGATCGCCCCGGCGACCGACCGGAAGGCCACGAGGTGTTCCCGCATCGCCTGCGCGTCGAATGCGCCCAGCTTGGAGTCGGCGGAAACGACGGCGGCGGCGCTCGCGGCCGCCGGGTCGAAGTGCCATCGCAGATCGAGATAGGACTGCAGCAGTCCAGCGAGGGGCGTCACGGCCGTGCGGTCACCTCCGAGTGGTCCCCCAGGCTCACCGCGCCGCGGATGCCCTCGGCGACCACGTGGTTGCCGAGCATGGCGCCGTCGAGCTGGACCCGCGTCAGCCTGCAGTGCTGGCCGACGATCGCGTTCGCCAGGGTGCTGTCCCGGATGCTCGTCCCCTGCTCGAGCGACACGTTGGGACCCACCGTGCTCCGCTCGATGCTCACCCCGTCCTCGATATACACCGGATCGTGGATCGTGACCCCGGGGAAATCCCGGCGGCGCGCGGCGCCGTTCCGCAGCAGGATCTCGTTGGTCTCCAGCGTGGTGCCCAGCTGCCCGCAATCGTACCAGCCCCCCACCTCGGCCGTGAGGATGCGTCGGCCGTGGTCGATCATCCACTGGAACGCGTCGGTGAGGTAGTACTCGCCCTTGTTCTTCGGCTGCGTGAGCGTGTGGTCGATGCCCTGCCACAGCGCGGCCGTGTCCCGGATGAAGTAGAGGCCGATGTTCGCCAGCTTGGAGATCGGATCCTGCGGCTTCTCCACGATGCGCGTCATGTATCCCTGGGCGTCGGTCACCACCACACCGAAGCGCTGGTAGTCCTCCACTTCCTTCGCCCAGATGATGCCGTCGGCGTCGGTGCGGTTGATGAGCGAGAGATCCGCCTCGAACACGGTGTCGACGAAGATGATCAGCACCGGCTCGCGCACGTGCGGGCGCGCGAGGTTCACCGCGCCCGCGGTGCCGTCCTGCACCTTCTGTTCGATGTAACGGGATGGGATCGGATAGCGGGCCCGGGCGTACGCCTCGACCTGTTCCTTCAGATGCCCGGTGATGAAGATGAGCTCGGTGACGTCGAGTCCCTCGAGCTTGTCCATCACCCAGTCCATCACCGGCCGGCCCGCCACCTTGAGCAGGGGCTTGGGAACGAGGTGCGTGTGCGGGCGGAGTC
>JBOHSN010000032.1:0-39688 GCA_050733215.1 Gemmatimonadales bacterium | reverse complement strand
GCCGTGGAGCGCGAGCTGGCGGACGGCGGCGTCGGCCGCCGCGAAGCTCTCGCGCAGATAGCCCGACAGGAGCAGCGCGAGGTTGGCCGCCTGGGCTTCGCCGACCGCGAGCAGCTCGGCGCGCCGGCGCGCGAGGTCCCAGCCGCGGAGCGCGGCGCCCGCCACGAGGATCGCTAGCGCTACGAGGGCGATACGGAGCTTCACCGACGGAGGTTAGGCCGCGCCGCGGGCCGGCGCAACCGGTGACTTCCGTCACCGAATCCCGCTGTACCCGCGGATATCTCAAGGCTCGCCCGTCGTGGTGGGCCGCCGGTCGCTCGCTGCATCGCCCCTTCCGTCGCCGCAGGCCCGCCACATCCGCACCCACGCCATGACATTCGAGGATGGAGGACATATGACCGCAGGAACGCAGCAACCACCATACACCGGGAATCGGGAGACCGATCGGTGGCAAGGCGATCAGTGGGACCGCGAGACCGCCGACGCTCGGAGCGAGCGGCTGGCGCGCGGCCTCGGCTGGCTCAGTCTCGGCCTCGGCCTCACCCAGCTCGCGGCGCCCCGCGGCGTCGCCCGCATGATCGGCCTCCGCGGCGACGACGAGCATCGGAATGCCATGGTCGCCATCGGCGTCCGTGAGATCGCCAGCGGGATCGGCATCCTGACGCAGCACCGGCCCACCGGCGGCGTCTGGTCCCGCGTCGGGGGTGACGTGATGGACCTCGCCCTCCTGGGCCGCGCGCTCAACTCGAGACGGAACGACAGGAACCGGGTCGCGGTCGCGACCGTGGCGGTGGCGGGCGTGACATTGCTCGACGTGCTCGCCGGCCGGCGGCTGGGCCGCGAGACCAACGGCCACGGAGAGGCCGCGGCCATGGCCGACCCGAAGGAGCCCGGCGTGCACGTGCGGCGCTCGATCACGGTGAACCGCTCGCCCCAGGAGATCTACGCCTTCTGGCGCAACTTCGAGAACCTGCCGCAGTTCATGGCGCACCTCGAGTCGGTCCGGGTGATCGACGACCGGCGGTCCCACTGGAAGGCCACCGCGCCGGCCGGCGCCAAGGTCGAGTGGGATGCCGAGATCGTGGAGGACCGGCCGAACGAGCTGATCGCGTGGCGGTCGCTCTCGAGCGCGGACGTCCCCAACGAGGGTTCGGTGCGCTTCGTGGCCGCACCCGGCGGCCGAGGCACCGAGATCCACGTCGAGCTCCGCTACGAGCCACCCGGCGGCAGGATCGGTGCGCTGGCCGCGAAGCTCTTCGGCGAGGAGCCGGGCCAACAGGTCGCCGGGGACCTGCGCCGCTTCAAGCAGGTGATGGAGCTGGGCGAGGTCGTGCACTCCGATGCAAGCGTCCACCGCGGGCCGCACCCCGCCCGCCCGTCGGACGAGCTGCCGCGAATCGCGCCGAACATGGAAGGAGCCATTCGATGAAGGCCACATGCTGGGAAGGGCGGAAGAACGTACGGGTGGAGCAGGTGCCCGACCCCAGGATCCTCAACGCGCGGGACGCGATCGTCCGCATCACCTCGACGGCCATCTGCGGTTCGGACCTGCATCTCTATAACGGCTTCATCCCCACGATGGAGAAAGGCGACATCCTCGGCCACGAGTTCATGGGCGAGGTCGTCGAGGTGGGGCCGTCGGTGCGGAATCTGGCCGTGGGCGACCGCGTGGTAGTGCCGTTCCCGATCGCGTGCGGGCACTGCTCCGCGTGCCAGCGGCATCTCTTCTCCTGCTGCGAGAACTCCAACCCGAACGCGTGGATGGCCGAGAAGCTGTTCGGTCACTCGCCCGCCGGGATCTTCGGGTACTCCCGCCTGACCGGCGGATTCGCCGGCGGCCAGGCCGAGTTCGCGCGGGTCCCATTCGCCGATGTGGGACCGCTCAAGGTGCCGGACGAGTTGACCGACGAGCAGGCGCTGTTCCTGTCCGACATCCTGCCCACCGGCTACATGGGTGCGGAGATGTGCAACATCCAGAAGGGCGACGTCATCGCGGTGTGGGGCGCGGGCCCAGTGGGGCAGTTCGCCATCGCCAGCGCCCTCCTCCTCGGAGCGGAACGCGTGATCGCCATCGATCGCTTTCCCTACCGCCTGGCGATGGCCAAGGAGAAGGCGGGCGCGGCCGAAGTGATCAACTACGAGGAGGAGAGCGTCCTCGAGCGGCTGAAGGAGCTCACCGGCGGGCGCGGGCCCGACGCCTGCATCGACGCGGTGGGCATGGAGGCGCATGGCCACGGCCCCACGTACGCGTACGACCGCGCGAAGCAGGCCATGCGGCTCGAGACCGACCGGCCGATCGCGCTCCGCGAGGCGATCATGGCGTGCCGGAACGGCGGCATCGTCTCGGTAATCGGCGTGTACGGCGGGTTCATCGACAAGTTCCCGATCGGCGCGATCATGAACCGCTCGCTCACCATCCGGAGCGGGCAGTGTCACGTGCACCGCTACATGCGCCCGCTGCTCGAGCGTATCCAGCGGGGCGAGATCGACCCAACGTTCGTGATCACGCACCGCATGCGGCTCGACGAGGCGCCGCGCGGGTACGAGATGTTCCTGAACAAGGAAGACAACTGCGAGAAGGTCGTCCTGACGACCTGACCGCTTTTGCGGGGGAGATCCGCCCGGAAGCGCCTCGGCGATCGCTGGTCGCCGGGGCGCCTCGCGCGCCGGGAGTTCAGCCCAGATCCAGCACGAACACGAACTGCCCGAGCTGCGATCCGTCCGACGCCTCGCTGATCTGCATGAGCAGTACTGGTGTCCCCGCAGCGTGTAGCCCGCATTGTCGTAGTTCCCGTCGTCGTCCGCCGGCCAGAAATCCAGCAATGCGCCGCTCACCGGCTGGCAACTCGTCGAAAGCACGAGCCCGGTGAGCGTGAGTGCCGTGCCGTCCACCTCGTCCCGGATCGACGTGCGCTCCGGCGAGTTGGGCGTGAAGTACGGCCCCTCGGTCTGCGCGAGCGTCGGGTCGTCGTCATCGTCCGCGCACGCGAGCGTCGGCTGGAGCGTGGGGTCGGTGCCCTCGTTCGCCGCGGTCGCGTCGGCGCCCGACCAGACGGGAATGGGCACCATGCCCCCGGCTCAGGCTGTCGACTCCACGACGGCGCTGACGCCCGATGCACTGCAGGGACCGCCAACGCCCGCCGTCGCCTACGCCGTGGTCGGGATGACCGACGCCCAGCTGGCCCGGTACCTGGCGGCGTACCGTGCGCACATGGACGCCACCCGCGAGACCCGCTGGAACTTCCTGACGACGCTCCGGATGCTGGACCGCGCCACCCAGGCGGCCAACCTCGACGCCATGCGGTCCTACGAGCTCCGCCTGCAGCAGCTGTGGCCGCTGATCCGCGACCGGGACGACAGTTTCGACGAAGGCCTCGCGGGCATTCTCCAGAGGAACCAGTACCGCCGCTATCGGGTGTGGAAGGACGCATGGCGCCGCGGCACCCGGGTGCAGCGGCAGCTCGACGCTGAGAGTGCCCTGGCCGGGCACGTCGCAAGGGGAGACCTCTGAACAGGGGAGCCGACGGCGAAACCCGGACGAGGCGCCCGCGCGCTGAATCGCGGCTGCCCGGCCGGCCGTAGTACGTTCCGAGCCTTGTCTCCCGGAGACGCCATGGAACGTCCTGCGGCACCCGACTCGGCCCGCTACCGGCTCGGCGACTACCAGGACTACGCTCCGCCGGCGCCTCTCGCGCACGTCGCCGAAGGAGTGTGGATTCACCGGATCGCCCTCGACGCGCCGCTCGCCCAAGGCGCGATGCACCGCGTGCTGCCGGATCCGGCCCTGAGCATCGCGTTCCGCTGCCGCCGCGATGCGGCGGGCCGGCCGGTAGACCCGGAGCTGGTGGCCATTGGCCCGAAGACACGGCCCCACATCTTCCGCTTTGCGCGCGGCCGGGAGATCGCCGCCGTGCGGCTCAAGCTCGAGTGGGTCGAGCCGCTTTTCGGCCTCGTGCCCACCGATCATCACGACACCGAGCGCAATCTCTCCGGCATCTATCCCTTCGCCTGCGCGCTCTTCGACCGGCTGGTCGAGAGCCGGAGCTGCTCCGAGGCGGCCGCGACGCTCGCGCGCGCCGTCGCGCGGCGGTCGCGCGACCACGTCGCGCCACGCACGCAAGCGACCGCCTGGGCACTGGAGCTGGTGCGGCGCACATCCGGCGCCATGCCGGTGGACGGCATCGCCAGGGCGACCGGCCGCTCGGTGCGCCACCTGCGGCGCACCGTCCGGCGGGAAGCGGGGATCTCGCTCAAGGCGTACGCCCGGGTGACCCGGCTGCTCCAGGCGGTGAGCGTGGCCGACCGGTCCGGTACGCCGGGCTGGGCGCGCATCGCCGTCGATACCGGGTTCTGCGACCAGTCGCACCTCATCCGCGAATGCCGGGCGCTCACCGGGCTCTCTCCGGGCGAGCTTCACCGGGAGCGCTGGGCCGAGGCCGAAACATCCAATCCCGGCTGAGCGTCGCCGTTTAAGCTGGATCCTCCGTAACCCCTTCTTCGACCGAGGAACCAGCGTGCTGCCGAACTGTTCCACGCTGTCGCGCCCGGCACGAATCGCGGCCGCGCTGCTGCTCGCTCCCGGATTGCCATCCGTCGCATCGGCACAGGTCAGAGACTCCACGGCGCGGCTCGAGCGTATCGGCGACGGCGTGTACGCCATCATCCACGATGACGCCACCGACGTCTGGCCGCACGGCAACACCGGCGTGGTGGTGGGCGCCGACGGCGTCCTGGTCATCGACGCGACCTATCTGCCATCGCGCGCCCGGGCCGACATCGCGCTGATCCGGAAGGCCACGGATAAGCCAGTCCGGTGGCTGGTCAACACCCACTGGCACTTCGACCACAACAACGGCGCGTCCGCGTACACCGAGGGGTTCCCCGGGATCACGGTAGTGAGCGAGCGGGAGACCCGCGGCTGGATCGAGCTGAACCAGACATACTGGGCCCGCATGTCCGCCGCACCCGGCTCCGCGCGCCGCGCCGAGCTGGCTGCGGTCGAAAAACAGCTCGCAACCGGGACGGACAGCGCCGGGACCCCGCTCGCGGCCGAGGTGAAGCGGCGGCTCCCCCTCACGGTCCGGCAGCGGAAGAACGAGCTCGCGGAGCTTGCGTCACTCCGGGTGATCACGCCGAACCTCGTGTTCGACCGGGAGCTCACGCTGGATCTGGGGGGCGGGCGGCGAGTCGTGCTGGAGGATCGCGGGCGGGCCAACAGCCCGCACGACGTCACGATCTATCTCCCGGTGGAGCGCATCCTCTTCACCGGCGACATCCTGGTGCAGTCCCCGCTCCCGTACAGCGGCGCGTCGTGGCCGGTGCCATGGGTCAAGGTGCTGCGGCAACTGGAGGCGGTGCCGATCGCGACCATGGTCCCGGGGCACGGGCCGGTCATGCGCGACCACGCCTACACCCGGCAGGTCCGCGCGCTGATGGAGGCGGTGACGGCGCGGGTGGATTCGATGGCGCGCCGCGGGATGACGCTCGATCAGGTGCAGGCGGCGATCAATCTCGACGACATCCGCCACGCCACACCGGTATGGCAGGGCGCGCGGCACGACGAGGACTGGAAGTTCACGCTCACGACGCTCACCGAGCGCGCGTGGCGCGGGGTGCGGGGCCAGGGCTAGACCTGGAGCCCTATCTCAAACGTCGCGGTGTAGCCCTCGCCGCTCGCCGCGACCGGCACCGTGAGCTCACGCCCGCCCCGCCGGTAGATCTCGTCGTCTGCGTTCCGCGTCGTGCGCGCGCCCCGGGCGGTGTACGGGGCTGTCGCATGCACCGTGTCGGTCATCTCGTCGTCGAAGTAGATCTGCGACGCGAACTCGTAGCCGCGCCCCGCCGCCGGCTCCCCGTAGATCTTGAAGTGGATGTGCACCGTGCGGCCGCGATACCACCCCGGGTAGATCGTGGTGAACCGGGCCTTGCCGTCCGCGTCGGTGAGCTGATGTCCGCGCAGGAACTTCCGCCCCGTCGTGTCGAACTGCGGGTCCTTCACGTCGGAGTAGACGCCCTCAGCGTCGCACTGCCAGACCTCCACCCGCGCGCCCGAGAGTGGCGCACAGCCCGAGTCGCTCACCCGCGACACGACGAACGCCAGTTCGAGCGGAGCACCGGTGCTCACCTTGCCGGTCGAAGGGTCGGGGCGGATGTCCGCACGCTCGAGTCCCTCGTCCACGAAATACGGTCCGAGCGTCTGCTCCGGCCGCACCACGCACCCGGGTATCGCCGCTGCCGCCGAGCTCGGCCGCGCCGAGCCCGGCGCGGCGCGGCACCCCACGAGGAGCGATGCCCCCGACACCCCAAGCACCGCCAGCACTTCACGGCGGGTCAGCACCCGCCCCGTCGGCCGATCGTCCAGCTCCATTCGCGCCTCCCGCAGGTTGCGGTTACGATAATGGCTCCTCTTCCCCGACGAGGTAAGTGTGCCTTCCTGTCCGAACCCGGCTCGGCGCCGGTACCGGCTCGCGTGTATGCTGCTGCCCTTGGCCGCCCCGGTGCCCTCGGCCGCGCAGGAGACCCAGGCGATCGTCGGCGGCACACTGATCGACGGCACCGGCGCGCCGCCGGTCGCGAGCGCGATAGTGCTCGTACGCGGCGGGCGTATCGTCTGCGCGGGCGCGCGTGCCGCCTGCCCCATCCCCCGGAATGCGCGGCGCATCGAGGCCGCCGGCAAGTGGGTGATGCCCGGGCTCATCGACGCCCATGTTCACTTCAGCCAGACCGGCTGGTTCGACGGACGGCCCGACGCGGGCGACTTCCGCGACCGCTACCCGTACCCCAAGGTCATCGCCGCCCTCCAGGCCGACCAGCGCCGCTTCTTCGACGCCTATCTCTGCTCCGGCGTGACGTCGGTCTTCGACGTCGGCGGCTATCCCTGGACGTGGGAGCTCCGGCGCCGCTACGCCGATGATCCGCGTGCGCCCCGCATCGCGGCTGCGGGTCCGCTCCTCTCGACCATCGATCACCCGCTTAACCTGCCGGGACAGCAGCAGCTGGTCTACATGGCAAGCGACTCGATCGTGCGCGAGACCGTTCGCTCGCACGCGGCGTTCGGCTCCGACGCGGTGAAGCTCTGGTACGTCTTGCCGCCACAGCCCCCCGACACAGGGCGCATCCAGCAGCTCGTGCGCGCCGCGGGCGACGAGGCGCGGAAACAGGGCATCCCGCTCATCGTCCACGCGACGGGCCTGTGGGAGGCGAAGGACGCCGTTCGGGCGGGGGCGCGGGTGCTGGTGCACAGCGTGTTCGACTCGCCGGTCGACGACGAGTTCGTGGCGCTCGCGCGGGAGCAGCGAGTCATCTACATCACGACCATCACGGTGATGGAGGGCTACTTCAACGCGGCGCTCGGCCGGGAAGCGACGTTGCCCTATCCGCTCGGGTGCGCGGATTCCGCGTCGCGTGCGTTCACCACGATGGACCTCGCGGGCGAGCGCACGGTCGCCTGGGCGCGGAAAGCGGGGCGCCGGGAGCAATCGGCGAGGGAGGACACAATCGCGATGGCGAACGCCAAGCGGCTCGCCGATGCGGGCGTCGCCGTCGCGGTCGGCACCGACGCCGGCAACCCGGGAACGTTCCACGGTCCATCGATCTACCGCGAGATGGAGGTCCTTCAGGATGCAGGGCTCACGCCGATGCAGGTCATCGTGGCGGCGACGCGTACCGCGGCGGACGCGATGGGCCGCGCCGACCGGCTCGGCACCCTCGAGGCCGGCAAGGCGGCTGACCTGCTCATGCTCGACGCCGACCCGGCGGCGGACGTCCGCAACGTGGGGCGGGTGCGCCTGGTCATGAAAGGCGGAGTGGTGTGGGCGCGAGACCATCGAAGCCTCAGGCCCGCGGGGCGCTAGGAGGGCGCTGACCCGGCTCCGTTGCCGGTACCCGGCTCCAGCAGCTGCATGCTGTCCTTGACGGGGCCGCCGAGATCGAGCACGCGGTCCACGCCGCTCGCGGTGATGGCCAGGGTGCCGCTCTCCAGCCGCTCCAGCCAGCCGTTTTCCTTCAGATACCAGAGGTGGAACGTCATATGCTGCTCGGGGCAGCCAAGCAGCCGCTCGAGCTCGAGCACGCCGATCCCCGGACGCTCGGCATCGTTGCGGCGGGCGGTGTAGAGCAGCGAGAGAATCGCGGTGCGCACCCGCCGGCCGGCCGCGACGTCGTTCTCCGCGGTGGCTTGATCGAAGATGCGCCAGCGCGCCTCGCGCTGTCGCTCGTAACGCGCGTCGTACTTGGCGCGCGCTTGGGATCGGACAGCACCTGGAACGCCTGCATCACCCGCGCGAAGCGCGGCCCGTCGCCGCTCGCCGCGGCAGCACCTCGTAGTGATCGATGGCCGGTTCGGTCATCGGGCTACTTCCGGGTCGTGAGGAACGCAACGATCGCCTGCAGCTCGTCCGGGGTGAGGCTCGCCGCATAAGCCGGCATGTTCGGCCCGCCGTTGGTGATACGGAGCCCGATCTCCTGCGCCGTCATCCGGTTTGCCACATGGGTCAGGTCCGGCCCGCGCTCGCCTCCCTGCCCGCCGATCTGGTGGCAGAACTCGCACCCCTTGGCGTAGAAGAGCTGTGCCCCGCGCACCACCGGCGCCGTCGTGTCCCGCACCACGTCGGCCGAGAGTGGCTTGGCGGTGAAGTCGGGCGACCACGACGCGCGCGCTCCCGCGGCCCAGAACGCAACGATCACCGTGACGATCATGAGCACCAGGAGCGGCGCCCACGGCCGCCGGCTCACGCTCCGCTCGCCCGTATTGAACAGCGGCACCAGCAGCAGGATCGCGCCGAACAGCATCGGCGCCACCACGATCACGAAGGTCTCCCACTGGTTGGGTGTGAACGCCAACACCGCGAAGTACCAGAGGAAGTACCAGTCGGGCTTGGGATACGCCTCGAGGAGGCTCGGATCGGGCGGCTTGCCGATCTCCGGGGGCCCCACCGCGATGGCGAGGATTGCCACGGCAAGTACCACGCCGGCTCCGAACACGACGTCGCGCCAGGCGGCGTCGGGCCAGAACGGAACGCCCTCGCGGGCGAGCATCGCCTTGTAGCGTTCCCGGTAGGTTGCCTTGTCCACCGGTACGCCCTTCTCGGGGCGCTCGGAGATCCCGTGCCGGAGCACGAGCAGAAGGTGGAGGCCGACGAACCCGAACACGATCACCGGGATGAAGAAGACGTGGAAGGCGAAAAAGCGGCTCAGCGTGGCGCCGCCCACGGTATCGCCCGCGAGCAGGAACCGTGCGAGCTGGTCACCGATCACCGGCACGCGGCCCGCCTGCGCCGCGGCCACGATCACCGACCACACCGCAGTCTGATCCCAGCGGAGGAGCTGGCCGGTGAAGGCGAGCGCCATGGTGAGCAGAAGGAGCAGCGCGCCGGTCAGCCAGTTGAGCTCCCGGGGGAACTTGTACGCGGCCATGAGATACGTGCGCGCCACGTGGATGCCGATCAGCACCACCATCGCGGACGAGCCGAAGTAGTGCATGCCTCGGAGAAACCGCCCCATCAGCGCCTGGTCGGTGATGAACTTCAGGCTGTCGTACGCCTGGCCGCTCGAGGGGACGTACGCCGTGGCGAGGGCGATGCCAGTCACGACCTGGAGCAGGAAGGCGATGAACGTGGCGCTCCCGAACACGTACCACCAGCCGGTGCGCGGCGGCACCGGGTGCTCCATCGCCCAGCGGGTCCAGCTCACCAGGCCGGTGCGATCATCCAGCCACGCGAGTATGCGCCGCATCGTACCCGCCTCAGGCGATCGGCGTGGGCGTGGTCTGGATCTCGACCTGGCCGCCGCGCACCCGCACGGGATAGCGCGTGAGCGGCTTGGGCGGCGGTCCGGCTGCGACGCTGCCGTCCTTGTTGAACACGCCGCCGTGGCACGGACAGAGAAAGAGCTCGGCGGTCTCAAACCACCGGACCGGGCAGCCGAGATGGGTGCAGTTCACCGCGAACGCGGTGAAGTTGGTCGCGTCCTCCCGACGGAGCCACGCGGCCGTGCGGGCCGTCACGCCAGACCAGGGCAGCGGCGACGCGTCATCGAACGTGACCGAAACGGTCGTGCCGATCGTGAACTCGTCCACCCGGCCGACGGCGCGCCATTCGCGCGGCGCCCGGCGGATCAGCGGAGCGACCAGGAATCCGACCACCGGCACACCCACGATCGCGCCCGCGGCGGCCGAGAGTGTGACCGACACCCGGGAGAGAAAGCGCCGGCGCTGGAGCACCTCGGGGGCTTCAGGTGCGCGGGGCGGAATGGCCGGGGAACCTTCGGGCCGTGCGGCATCCATGCGGCGCTCGCGGCATGAGTGGGTGAGAAACAGGTGTGAACAGCCCAACATATCGCGGGCCGGCAAAGCCCAGCAAGCGGGTCGCGTGCCTAATTCGTGGGCGGACCGTACGGCACATAGCGCTCCCACTCGGAGGGGGTGAACCGGTCGCCGATCAGCGTCGCCAGCAACTCGGAGAAGATGCTCTCCCCGTTGGAGCTGTTGGTCATGATCACCATCGCGGTTCCCGGGTCTTCGAACGTGATCATGTAGTTCTCCCGTCCGTCGTCGTGCCCTTCCTTGAAGTATGCCTTGCCATAGGGTGACCAGGGCAGCCCCCAGCCGAGTCCGTACGACAGGCGGGTGCCGTCGTCGCGGCTGGTGGTCTCGGTGGACGGGATCGGAAACTGGTAGGCCGACCGGATCCGGATCTGCGGCCGAAGCATCTCGTCGCGCGAGGACCGGTCGAGGCCGGTGCCGCGCAGCACCGCCTGCGCAAATCGCGCGACGTCGCGGATCGTGGTCGCGGCTGATCCCGCCGCGCGGGCCGATGTCCGCTTCCGGTAACCCAGGTCCTTCCCCTGTTCGTCGTATCCCACGGCGTGCTCGGCCTCGAACGCCGGCTGCCACACCATGCTCGTGCGGGTCATCCCGAGCGGGGTGAAGACGCGCTTCTGCATCAGATCGCCCACCTCACGGCCGGTGACCACCTCGACGACGAACTGAAGCAGATTGATGCCCTCGCCCGAGTAGCTGTAGCGTTCGCCCGGGTCGAACATGATGTCGAGCTTCTCTCCCGGACGGAACC
The DNA here is from genome assembly GCA_050733215.1 of Gemmatimonadales bacterium. GTDB lineage: Bacteria > Gemmatimonadota > Gemmatimonadetes > Gemmatimonadales > GWC2-71-9 > DASQPE01. Next base: position 28,619 of record JBOHSN010000032.1, on the reverse strand, counting down.
AGCGCCAGTTGAGGAGCCCGCTGGTGTGGCTCAGCAGCATGCGAGAGGTGAATCGCCGCCAGCGCTCGTCCCCCACGAGGTCGGCGTACTGCTCATAGTCGGTCAGCGGCTTGGGCAGGTACTCGGCGATGGTACGGTCGAGGTCGATCGTCGTCTCCTGGACCAATTGCATCACCAGGTACGCGAACATCGACTTGGTGAACGAGCCCGCGTACATCACGGTGGTATCGCCGAGGGGCAGCCGCGGCTCGGCCTGCGAGACACCGAAGCTGCGGAGATAGACGATCTCGCCCCGGTTGAGGATGGCGAGTGCTAGGCCGGGCACCCGACCCGCGTGCATGAGTCGCTCCACCGTTCGTTCCACATCCGCGGGCGAGAGTGTCCGGCCGTCGAGCCGGCTTATCGAGTGGCGAACGCTCTGCGCCTCGGCTCGAGCGATGGGGACCAGGGCGCCGATCAGGCTGGCCGCGAGAGCGAGGCTGACTGGTCGGGCGACGGACACGAGACGCTCGGAGTGGAGTCGGCGCTCCCTACGTGGACGACCGGGGGGCTTGTTTCGATCTGAAACGCGCGGAGGCCGGTGACGAGAATGCGGATCGTTCGGCGACCGCGCCGCGCGCCATCTCGAGCCACGGGCGGTCCCGTGACGATGGTCACGGGTCATCCGTCTCGTCCGGTGCGAGCTTGTCTGTCTCCCGCCCGAGCGGTGTGCCCCATGAGCGCGACCGAGCTCGCCACCTACCTCAACGACCACCTCGCCGGCTCGGTCGCTGCCCTCGAGCTGCTGGACCATCTCATCGCGCACCCGGAGGAGCCGGACGATTCCGCGTTCTTCACCCGGCTACGAGCCGAGATCATGGAAGACCAGGAGGTACTTAGCGGGCTGTTGCGCGAGTTGGGGTCCGGTGAGAGCAGCGTCCGGAAGGCCGCGGGCTGGTTGGCGGAGAAGGCGGCTGGCCTCAAGCTTCGGTGGGACGACCGGGGAAACGCGGGCTTCCATCGGTTTGAAGCGCTGGAGGGGCTGGCGTTAGGCATCCAGGGAAAGCTGTCGCTGTGGCGGGCGCTCTCGTCGGTGGCGACGATGCCGGCTGTGCGGACGCTGGATCTGCGGACCCTGGCGCGGAAAGCGGAGGCACAGCACGCGGCGGTCGAGGCCCGCCGGGTGGCGGCGGCGGCGAGGGCGTTCGGTGAGCCGGTGAGCCGGTAGAAAGAAAGCGCCATCTTTAGACGGCGCCTGAAGCAGGAACGTCGAGTGGCCAGGGACGGGATCGAACCGCCGACACCGTGATTTTCAGTCACGTGCTCTACCAACTGAGCTACCTGGCCGGGCCGTACGAAGGAAGCCGAATAAACATCCCCGCCCAGGCTTTTTCAACCCCGAACCCTCAACCGCACAAGCGGATAGCGGATAGCGGATAGCGGATAGCGCTAAGCTATCGGCACCATCCATCCATAGCGATCCGGCTTCGTGCCGTAATGGATTCCCGTGAGCGTCTCGTACAGCCGCTCGCCCACCTCGCCCGGGGTGCCGTCGCCCACCATCAGGCTCCCGTCCGGGAACCCGAGCTCGCCTACCGGGGACACGACGGCGGCGGTGCCGGTGCCGAACACCTCCTTGAGCTCGCCCCGTGCGTGGGCGCGCTTGATCTCGTCGATCGAGAGCCGCCGCTCGTTCACCGGCAGTCCCCAATCGCGGAGCAGCCGGAGGGAGCTGTCGCGCGTGATGCCGGCGAGAATCGTCCCATCGAGGGGCGGCGTGACGATCTCGTCGCCCAGGCGGACGAACAGGTTCATCGTCCCTACTTCCTCGACAAAGCGCCGATCGTGCGCGTCGAGCCAGAGCACCTGATCGAAGCCCAACCGCTTCGCTTCTGCCGCGGCGTAGAGGCTGGCCGCGTAGTTCCCGCCCGTCTTGGCCGCGCCGAGTCCGCCGGGCGCGGCGCGCACGTGGCGCATCTCCACCCAGATCCGCACCGGTTCCCGTGAGGCGCCGTAGTAGTTGCCCACCGGCGTGAGCAGCACGAAGTACTGGTACCGCTCCGCCGGTCGCACGCCGAGGAATCCCTCGCTGGCGATCATCGTCGGGCGGACGTAGAGCGCGGTGCCCGGCGCCGACGGCACCCAGTCGCGCTCCACCTTCACCAACTCCGCCACCGATGCGAACAGCAGCTCCGGGTCGACCGCCGGCATGCAGAGCCGCTCAGCGCTCCGGTTGATGCGCAGGCAGTGATCCGGCAGCCGGAACGCCCTCACCGAGCCGTCCTTGGCGCGAAAGACCTTGAGCCCGTCGAAAATGGTCTGGGCGTAGTGCAGCACCGCCGACGCCGGCTCGAGTCCGAGCGCGCCCGCGGGCTCGATCCGGGCGTCGTGCCAGCCATGCTCCGGATCGTAGTCCATCCGGAAGATGTGGTCGGTGAAGTACTTCCCGAAGCCGAGCTGGTCGGCGGGCGGGATCGGCTTGGGCGCCGTGGTGCGGCGAACCGGAATGGCCTGCGTCATGGTTGACCCTGTCCCGCAAGAGGCTGCCGGAAGATTACGCGGGCGGCGCCGGGCACGGCAGTCACAGCCGGGCGGCTCGGCGACCAGTACAGCGCACGCGCGCCGCTCAGGCGATTGCCGGGAAGCCGGGCTGCGCCCGGATCCGCTCAATCTGGCCGAGGTGCCGCCGTGCGTGCGCCACCCCGATCGTGAAGCAGTCGCCCTGGTTGGGCCGGATCAGCCGCGAAACCGGCGACACGATCCGGAGCCGGCGCCATTCGAGCGGCCGGGCCCGCTCGATCAGCATTGCTGCGTCCCGCTGGCGGGCCCGGAACTCGTCGAGCACGTCCGGCCGCGGCTCGAGCGCCGGCGTGTACGCGCGGGGCGCGGGAAGCTTTCGCGGCGCCCGGAGCGAGTTGGCCAGCCATCCGCCCATGAACGTCGGCCGCCAGAGCGGGTCTCCCGCCGGGCGCGGGGCTGCGAGTGCCTGATCGATCAGGCGCCGCATCGGTGTGAGATAGCTGTCGGCCGCCACGATCAGGTGCTCGAGCACCTGGCCGACGCTCCACCCACCGCTCGGCGGTGCCCACGTGAGCGCCCGGTTGCCCAGCGGTCCGACCACCGCCTGGAACCTGGCATCCGTCGCGCCGAAATCGGCGCGGAGCAGGTCCGCGAGTTCAGACTGCCGAATCGGCGCGGCCATCGTCGCTCGATGCCTCAACCGCGAGCCGCGAATGAACGCGAATAGACGCGAATCCCTTCGACGCCATTCGCGTTCATTCGCGTTCATTCGCGGCGGCTGTTCATTGAGCGTCGCAGCGCTAGTTGACCTCGTCGGTATCCAGCTGGCCGCTCAACCGACGGCTCACGTGCGACCACGACATCCCCACCGCGAGCACGAGCGCCACCGCGACAAGCGCGATGTGGCCGATGGCGCGGGCGCTGGTCGGCGACACCACCCGCTGCTCGATCAGGAACCAGATGACGCCCGCGCAGAGCGCGAAGCTCAGCGCGGCGCCGGCGAGGCCGAGCGAGCGGCGCGCCGCCTGGAGGAAGACCACCCAGCCGATGGCGAGCAGGATGCCCGCGAGGAACCGGAGCGCGAGCGAGCCGGTGGCCGGCGGCGCGTCGCCGACGATTGGGGCGATGGCCCAGTGATAATAGGAGACGCCTTCGGGGTTCCAGGTGGCGTATACCAGAATCAGCGCCCCGACGAACCGCGCGAGCACGCCACCCCAGCTCAGGCCGTCCGATCGCATCCGGGCTCCTCGGCGAAGGATCCCGCGAAGCTACGTCGGCTGCAGGCCCGGCACCAGCGGGAGCCGCCGCACGCGTTTGCCGCTCGCGGCGAAGATCGCGTTCGCAACCGCGGCGGAGACCGGGGGCAACGCGGGCTCGCCGAGTCCGCCGGGCTTGGTGCCGCCGGGGGTGAAATGCACCTCGATTCGCGGCGCCTCGCCGATCCGGAGCACGTGGTACGTGTCGAAGTTGCCCTGGTCGACCCGCCCGCCGGTGACGGTAATCTCCTCGCCGAGCGCGGCGGAGAGCCCCTGAATGACGGAACCTTCGACCTGCGCGCGGGCATCCGGAGGGTTCACCACGAGCCCGCAGTCCACGGCGCAGACCACCCGGTCCACCGCGATGCCGCCGTCAGACCGCACGGTCACCTCGGCCACTTGCGCCACGTAGCTCTGGTTCGCGTAGCACCCTGCGATTCCGCGCCCGCACCCGGCGGGAAGCGGCGTTCCCCACCCGGCGCGCTCCGCGGCGAGCCGGAACGCGGCGGCGAGCCGGTCGGGCTCGTAGTCATCGAGCACCACCTGGTCCCGCTGCCGCTGGATCAGCGCCAGGCGGAACGCGAGCGGGTCGGCGCCGGCCAGGTGGGCCAGCTCGTCAATGAACGACTGGGTGACGAAGACGTTGGAGGAATTCTCCACCGCGCGCCACTGGCCGCGCGGGATGCGCGATGCGATGGGGCTGTACGCGATGCGTTGGAGTGGCGCGACCTTCAAGGGGTAGTCGTCCGCGCTCACCTCGCCCGGGTTGAGCTCCTGGCCCGGCATCGCCGCCCACTCTAGGTAGTGGCCGCGCGACGCGTTGAAGAGCCGGTGCTCCCACACCGCGATCCGGCCGCCGCCATCCAGCGCACCCCGAAGCAGATGGTACCCCGCTGGGCGGTAAAAGCCGTGGCGGAGATCGTCCTCGCGGGTCCACACCACCTGCACCGGGGCGCCCGCAGCCTTCGACGCGGCGATCGCCTCCGCGGCGAAGTCCGCGTAGAAGCGGCGTCCGAACGCGCCGCCCATGCGGGTCACGTGCACCGTGATGGCGGACGCCGGGAGCCCGGTGATCCGCTCGGCGGCAATCCGCACGTACTCTGGATTCTGCGTCGGCGCCCAGACTTCGCACCGGGTGGGCCGCACGTCCGCCGTGCAGTTCATCGGCTCCATCGGCGCGTGCGCGAGGAGCTGAGTCTCGTACACGGCGTCGATCGTCCGCGCCGAGCGGCGGAGCTCGCGCTCGACGGCCGGCGCTTCGATGCGCGCGAACCGATCCGGCTGCCGGGCGCGCTCGATGCACGCCGCGCGGAGGGCGGCGGTGCCGTCCGACTCGCCACCCCGGTGATCCCACGCCACCCGGAGCGCCTTGCGGCCCTGGAGCGCGGCCCACGTCGAGGTCGCGATCACCGCCACGCCGTTCGCCGGCCGCGGATTGTTCTCGCCGAAGGCGGGCATCGCGTCCGCATCGATCGCAACGACGTTGCGCACGCCCACGACGGCCTTCGCGTCCGCGTCGCTCACCCGCGCCACCCGTCCGCCGAACACCGGCGCGCGCTCGATCGCGGCGTAGAGCATCCCGGGCACCCGCGTGTCGATGCCGAACCGGGCGGCGCCGGTGACGATGGACGCGTGATCGAGATTCGGCTTTCCGCGGCCGAGCAGTTTGTAGTCGGCCGGAGACTTGAGCGGCGGATTCTCCGGCACGGGGACGCTCCTCGCCTCCGCAACCAGCGCGCCATACTCGAGGCTCCGGCGCGTGCGCGGGTGGAGCACACGTCCGCTCTCGGTGCGGCACTCGCCGGCGGGAACGCGCCAACGCCGGGCCGCGGCCTCCACCAGCATCGCGCGGGCGGCCGCGCCCGCCCGCCGCACCGGGTTCCACGAGGTGCGCACCACCGCGCTTCCGCCGGCAAACTGCTCGCCGTACTTCGGGTCGAGATCGCCCTGGATGACCCGCACGCGGGCCCAGTCGGCATCGAGCTCTTCCGCCGCGAGCAGGGCGATCGCCGTGCGCGCGCCCTGGCCCATCTCCGCGCGCGCGCAGGTGACCGTGACGCCGCCGCCGGGATCGATCCGCACGAACGGGCCCGGCGCGAGCGGCTCGGTGTTGGACCGCGCGCGTGATGGAGCGGCGCCGAGCATGAGACTCCCGGCCGCGGCGCCGGTGGTGACGAGGAAGAGGCGGCGGTTCATCGGGGCCAGCTCGAGACCGCGGCAGCCGCGGCCGCGGCGCGCACCAGCCGGATCACCGCACCGGAGGTCGGCCCGGTGCGCTCCAGCCGGTCCTTTACTGCGATGACGCCGACGATCCCGTGCTCCCGATCCACCCAGGGCAGGAACCCGCCGCCGCCAGGGCTGGTGATCACGATTCCCTTGCCGGTCGAATCGGCCAGGTCGATCCAGCATCCGAGGCCGTACTGGGGCTTCTCGCGGGGTGACGAGGCCACCGCCACGCCTTTCGTTTGCACCTGTGTCATCTCGGCCACGGACCGTTCCGACAGGATGCGGCGCCCCGCATGCATGCCGCCGTTGAGAATCATCTCGAGGAAGGTCAGGTAGTCGGTGGGCGAGGAGTACGGCTGGCCTTCGGAGAGGAGCGCATTCGGCTCGTTGCCGTAGCCGGTCTGCTTGAGCCCGAGCGGTTGGGCGATCCGGCTGGCGAAGATCTCCACCCAGCGCTGCCCCGCGGCGACCTCCGCCATCCGGCCGGCGATCGTGAACGCCGCACCCCCGTACGCGAATGCCGCGCCGGGTGCGTGCCGCAGCTTCGATTTCTCGGCGATCTGGCGGGCGCATTCGTCGCGCGGCAGCTCGGGCTGGAACATGCAGGGGCTGTAGTCGGGCAGGCCGGAGCGGTGGGAGAGCAGGTAGCGGAGCGTGATCGCGCGCTTGTCGCCCTTCCGGAAGTACTCCAGATACTTGCCGACGGAGTCGTCGAGCGCGAGCGTACCGTCATCCACCAGCGCCAGGATGCCGGCGGCGCTGATCCACTTGGCCGACGACACCAGCGGTACCACGGACTCAGGGCCCCAGGAACCGAAGTAGCGCTCGCAGATCGAGTGCCCGTCGCGCCGGATCACGAGCGCGGCGCCGCCGAGCCCCAGACGGTTGACCATCTCCTGAATGCTGTCGGCGGCGGGGGTATATGGGGCATCGCACCGGGCCTGGGCGGCCAGCGGCGCGGCGTACGAAACGGATAACAGCAGGACGGCGTTCGGACTGGGAAGACGCATCGGCTCGGTGGCAGGGGCGGCGGGACCGGGGTTGGTCCCGCGCGCCCACTACGAGAGCCGGCGGCCGGCAGGTTTCGCGTCGGCCACGACGATCACCGCGGAGGCGCGGCGGACGCGGCTAGCCGAGCACCCTGGCGTGGGGGACGGCCCGGAACTCCGCCCGCAGCTTCTTCAGGCTGTACTGGAGCAGGAACCCGTACGTCTCCTCCGGCCACCCGATCTCGCGCATCACCCGGTCGCGGAGCGCCACATCCTTTGCTTCCTCGGCCAACTGATACCACTTCCGCCGCACGACCATGCCGACCAGATAGCATGGGATCTCGGGCAGGTGTGTGACGGCCCGCCGTACGATGTAGAACTCCGCCAACGGGTACTCCGCGAGAGCCTCGCGCATCCGGGTGACCACCTCGGGCGGGAGATCGTGCGGGCGGAGGTCGGCGCGTTTGGGCGGCGTAGTGCGCTCGACCCGCGCAGCCTCGATCGTCGCCGCGTGCTCCTCGCCCACCTTGCGGAAGCGCTCCGCGTCGGCGCGGCGGCCGCGAGTCCAGTAATAGTCGAACAGCGTACCGCACACGGGGAGCACCGCGTGTGGAGTCGCGCGCATCGCCACCTCGAGGTGCTGCACGCCGCGCTCATCGCCCCGCTCGAGCAGCGAGCGGCCGAGGAACATGCGGGCGCCGGCGTGCTCGGTGTCGGTATGGAGCAGCGCCTCGGCGAGCGGCACGGCGGCCGCCTGGTCGAACTCCGCCGTGAGCCCCACCCGCTCCCACTGCTCCTCGGCGCTGAGTGATTCGGCGTCCGCCTTCGTGTCGAGCTCGGCCAGCCTGCCCCGCGCCTGGTGAACGGCATGGTGCCGTGCCTCCCAGTGAGGCGCGACGCCTTCCCGCCATGCCTGCTCGAGCTGGCCGGTGAGCTCCGCCTCGCGCGAGCCCAGATAGACCCTCGCGGCCGTCGGGTGCCCGTCCGCCGACGCAGCGAGTCGCGGAGACGCTTCGCGGCTCACGCCGAGGGCCGTCAGCCGGTCGGCGAGCGACGGATGGGTGTCCGCGTAATCGGTGGGGCGGCGCCAGGCTTCGTCCACCCACGGCGCAAGGTCGCGGGCGGGCAACTCGTCCCGTACCGCGGCGCCGAGCGAAGTGTACACCCCGGCCGGCGGCTCGGTAGACTCAGCCACCCGGCGGTACACCGAGGGCCAGTAGCTCTCATGCAGAAACCGGTCGCCTACCTGGAGCCTGAGCAGCGCCCCACCCGCATTCTCGGCCCCGGCGACCTCGGCGCTGCAGCGATCGGCCTCGTACTCGTTGCTCCGCGCCAGCACGAACGAGTAGGCGTTGAAGAACGGCGCATACCAGCGCAGGAATCGGGTGAACAGGAGCTGGCCCACCGCGGAACCCTGGGTCTCCAGCCGGCCGAGCATCGTGCCCCATGTGCGCCGCACGCGATAGATCCATCCGCGGAAGCGGCTGTGGTTGCCCGAGAGATGGCCCATCTCGTGGGCGAGCACCGCCCGGAACTGATCCGCCGACAGGGCCTGCATCAGCGGCAAGCCGACGATCAGGTAGTTCCGCTGCCAGCCGAAGATGCCGAGCCGGGGGACCTGCACCACCGAGGCGTTGTAGTCGTCGGTGAGCAGCACATCGTGGAACCGCGGCGCCGCGAGCGCCTGGCTGATGCCGTCGAGCGTCTCGAACAGCGTCGGGGCTGCACTGCGGGTGAGAGCGATGCCTTCGGGCGGCGGAATCCGCACCCACAGCGCGCGGAGGATCGCATACATGACGAAGGCGATCGGCAGCACGAGCTTGCCGACCAGCCCCCCACCGCCACGAACCTGTGCCGCGAGCGCGAGGAGTCCGAGGATCAGCCCGACCAGCAGGGCGAGCACGCCGAGGACGTAGACGTAGCCGAGCGCGGCGAGTCCGCCCACTTCGGCGCGATACGCGCCCGGCCGTTCGGCCGAGCGCTTCTCCAGCCGCGCGACGAGCGAGCGGAACTGTTCGTTGTCCATAGCGGCGGCGCTGAGGGTGGAGTCAGGCGACGAAAATGCAAAGACGATGCCTTGGCGGGGGAGACGATGGCGGAAGAGGGGCGGGAGAAGGCGGGAGTGGCAACCCCAAGATCCGTCACGATTTGCCGTTCGGGTTCGGCCGCCGGTGCGGGGCGGGCCTACCTCTCCCTCCCCCTCCCTCCCCCTCCCGCCCTCTCCTCCCTTGCGAATTGCCTCCGCATGATCGGCCGCCCGGGCGACCCCCGGGCCGCTTCGCGAAATCCCGCCGCCCGGAACGCCGCCGCCGTCCCGGTCCAGGCGAAGACCGCGGGCATGTCCGCACCCTTGGGGTCCACGGGATAGCCCTCTACGATGGTCGCGCCGTGGTCGGCTGCGAACCGCGCGGCGCCCGCGATCAGCGCCACCGACACGCCACGCCGGCGATGGCGGGCGGCGACGAAGACGCAGACGACCGACCACACCGGCTCCGCGTCGATTCGGCGGAGCGCGCGCGCACGCTCGAGCCGCACGTACTCCTCCCGGGGAGCCACCGCGCACCAGCCAACCGGCTCGGCGTCGAGGTATGCGAGCACACCGGGCGGTCTCGTGCCGGATTCCACCCGCCCGCGCATCGCCGCCCGGTTCTTCGCGCCCTTGCCGCGCTCGTATTCCGCGCGCGTGAGACGCCAGTGCATGCACCAGCAGCCGCCGCAGCCGCCGCGGGCACCGAATAGCCGCACGAAGTCGTCCCAGCGATCGGCCGTGAGCGGCTGGATCTGGATATGGAACGATGGACCGGACACTTCCGAAGCCTGGACGCTCGCCCGCACCGAGGCTACCGGATTCTTGCCCGCTCCCGCAGCTCGGCGAGCGCTGGAGCGGGGAGCCGGCGCACCCGGCCGGGTGCGCAGCCGAACTCGAGGCGGAACGCGTCGCCGAAATGGCTCTGCGAGGCGAAGCCTGCCCCGAGCCCGATGCGCGATAGCCCGTCTCGGGTCTCGAGGATCTGTTCCAGTGCGTCGCGGAGCCGGAGGCGCACGACGTAGCGCCAGATCGGGACGCCGAAGCTCCTTACGAACTGGCGGCTGAGATGAAACACCGAGCAACCGGACGCCCGCGCGATCCCCGCAAGTGAGAGCGGCTCACGGTAGCGCCGCGCGATGAAGGCGCGGGCGCGCATGGCGTGGTGGGGGGCGCGCCCACCCACCGGGAAGCGCGGCGAACCGCCAGGCGTCAGCACCTCGCCCAGGAATGCCGCCGCGTACTCCTCGGCGGCGAGCCCCGCGGCGGACTGGCTCGACACCTGTCGGGCGGCTCCGAGCGCGAGGCGGTGGAGGAGATAGGCGCGGCCGCCGAGCGGCGCTTGCGCGCGCGGGAACCGCGAGTCCGGCCCGAGCAGCTCGCGGGCGGCGTCGGCGGACAGCGAAAACACCGTGCACACGTCACCACCAGGCACCGGATGCCGGACCCGGTAGCCCTCGTCCGGGTGCGCGAACGTCACCGTGCCGGCATCCACCCACCCGGTCTCGCCACGCACTTCGCGAAGGTAGGCGCCGCGGCGGGGCACGACGACCTCGTGCGCCGGCGGGTGCTCCTCATGGCCTCCGGGCGTGTCATGGCCCGCGCAGCGCAAGTCCACGATCGTGACCGCGCAAGATTCCGGAAGCAGTGAAAGGGGCACGATCTCAGATTGGGCGCCCATGGCGCTCCCGTCAACCACAGCCACCCGGCTCGGCGCGATCGACCTGCTTCGGGGCGGGGTGATCGTGCTGATGGGGCTCGACCACGTCCGCTACTACCTGTCCGACGCTCGCTTCGATCCGACCGACCCGACCCGGACTACCGCGGCGCTCTTCGCCACGCGCTGGATCACCCATCTCTGCGCGCCGGTGTTCATGTGGCTCGCCGGCGTGGGCGCGCGGCTCTCGCTGGGCCGGGGACGCAACCCGGGGTCATTAGCACGGTTTCTCGTCACCCGCGGGCTGTGGCTCGTGCTCCTCGAGCTCACGGTCGCGCGCGCGGCGTGGCAGTTCAACCTCGACTACGCCTATTCCGCGGCGCTGGTCCTCTGGGCGCTTGGCTGGTCCATGGTGGCGCTGGCCACGCTCGTGCGTCTGCCGGAGGCCGGCATCGGCGTCATCGGAATCGGTATGGTGCTGCTGCACAACGCGGTCGACCGCGTGTCGGCGGCCGGGCTGGGGCGGTTTGCGTGGGTCTGGAAGGTCCTCCATGAGCCGGGCAGCATCGCGCTCGGCGCGAGCGCGGAGCTGTTCGTGCTCTACCCGCTGGTGCCATGGATCGGGGTGATGGCGCTGGGTTACGTCTTCGGGCCCGTGTTCACCCGCCCGCCGGCGGAGCGCCATCGCGTCTGCCTGCGACTCGGGGCCACGCTCTGCGCGGGTTTCGTCCTGCTCCGGACGGCGAACGCCTACGGCGACCCATCACCCTGGAGTCACCAGATCACGATCGGCCGGACGGTCCTCTCGTTCCTCAACACAACCAAGTACCCGGCGTCGCTGCTGTACCTGATGATGACGCTCGGACCCGCGCTCCTTCTCGTTCCCCTGTGCTCGACGGCGCGCGCGGCCGGATCGCCGGCGTCGTGCGGACCTTCGGGCAGGTGCCGCTGTTCTTCTGGCTACTACACGTGCCGCTGATCCATTTGGTGGCGGTCGTCTTCTCGCTCGCGCGCTACGGCATCGTGGTTCCCTGGTTGGTTCGGGACCCGCCGGCCCCGACGCCGGAAGGCTACGGCTATTCGCTGCCCGCGGTCTACGCGGTGACGCTCGCGGTGGTGGCGGCGCTGTACCCGCTGTGCCACTGGTTCGCCGAACTGAAGCAGCGGCGAAAGACTGCATGGCTTAGCTATCTGTAGCAGTGGCCGTTCTCGCCCGTTCCCGCCCGTTCTCGCCTGTTCTCGCCTGTTCTCGCCTGTTCTCGCCCGTCAATGTCTTCCCCCCAGCTCCGGCCAGATCTGCTGCAGCGTGCGCGTGGGGTGCTTCGCCACCACGATCGGCACGTTCCGCTCTTCCGCGACCGCGTATGGATGCCCCACCGTCGCCACCTGTGTCGCCTCGGCGAAGTAGCCGAGCGCCGCGTCGCGCGTCACCCCGATGGCGATCACGATGTTGCCCGGCTTCTCGCCGGGGCCGAAGAACCAGTACGAGCCGACCGGGCTCACGGCGCCGGGAAGCCTGTAGCGAGGGCCGTAGAAGTCGATCGCGCCGGCCTCCCCGTAGTTACCCGCGAGGAGCACCGCGTCGGCGCGCTCGTCCGGCGGAAGCGAGTCGTAGACCCGTGCAATCGCCTGCACCTGTTGGGCCCAGCCGAGCATGTCCGCGTAGTCTTGCGGCAGCCGCTCGTACTCGCCCGTGTTGGTCCGGAGCGGTCGGGTCAGCCCGATCCGGTTGACGTATGCCGACATCCGATCCGGCGGCAGCACGGGAAGACCGAGCGGCAGCATGGCCGCGCCCCAGAGCACCACGAGCAGCACCGTGGCCCAGCGCAGCACCGGAGCGGCCACCGGCGCGTTCTGCCGTCCCAGCACCACCGCCCCGGCCGCGTAGAGCACCGGATACATCCCGCCGTAGTAGTAGGCCTTGCCGTTGAGCCCCACGAGCAGCGCCCATGCGGCGAGGGCCATCCAGCCGACCGCTCGGAACGGCTCGAGCACGCGGGCGACCAGCAGTCCCCCTAACCCGGCGAGCGCCACGAGGGTCGTCGGGCCGAGGAGGAGTTGGCTCAACCCGAAGTCGGCGGGTGTCACCCGGCCGAGCTGCTCCTGCCGCAAGTCGGCCATCTGGCTCAGCAGCGGCCAGTCAAGCCGAAACTGCCCCACGAGGCTCGGGCTTCCGATCGCGAGCGCGACCAGCACCGCCAGCCACGGCCATGGGCTGAGGAGTCCCCGGCGGAGCGGGCTCAGCAGGACGCCGGCCGCCGCGGCCGCGCCGAACACGCCGATGCTGAACTTGGAGAGCAGTCCCAGGCCAACGGCCGCGCCCAGGAAGAGCCACCACCGCGGCTCCTCCCGCTTGGAGAGCAGTACCAGCGCGTAGGTGCCGAGCGCCCAGGCCACCTGATCCAGCACCACCGGCTGGAAGAGCACGCTGGATCGGAGGAAGAGCACATTCGCGACCACGCAGAGCGCTGCCAGCCCCTGGGCGAATCGGCCGCCGCCGAGCTCGCGCGCGAGCAACGCCGCGAGCGCCACGAGCACCGCGCCGAGTACGGCGGGTACGAACCGGATGCCGGCGAGCCAGTCGCCGAACGCGGCGCGCGATGCTTCCGCGACGAGGGCGATGGCCGGCGGGAAGTCCATCCGCCACAGGTCGAGATGTCGTCCCATGGCGAGGTAGAGCAGCTCGTCGCGATGCGGTCCGTACGGCGTGAGGGTGTTGGCCCCGAAGACGAGCGCGAGCTTGAGCACGACCAGCGCGATGACGACCCCCGCGGCCGCGCGCCTCATCGCGTGGGGCGGAACTTCCGGCGCGCGTGGCTGCCGTCGCAGAACGGGGGATTGCCGGTGCCGCCGCAGCGGCAGAGGGTCGCCTTGTCGGCCTCGAGCAACACCTCGCCCGCTTCGGTCTCGATGCGGATCGGTCCCGACACGAGGAGCGGGCCGTGCTCGAGCAGGCGCACGACCACGGGCGCCGCCGGCTTCGCATCCGCCGGCTGCTCTGCAACCGCCGGCGCCGTTTCGGCGGGCCGGATGGCGCGGAGCGCCCCCGTCGGGCAGTGCGCGACCGCCGCCTCCACTTCGTCGGGCGTGGCCCGTTCCGGCCGGATCCAGCGCTTCTCCCGTGGATCGAACACCGCTGGAAGTGCGCGCACGCACTCGGCAGCGTGCACGCAGAGGTTCGGATCGTACGTGACCGTGAGGCCGGGCGCTTCGTAGGTCTGGAGCCGCTTGGTCATGGGACCTCGCCGCCGGACGGCGTGATGTCGAAGATGCGCACGTGTCCTGGCGCGAGCCGCACACGGCGGAGCGTGCGTCCGTCGAACTGCGCGAACGGCACGGCCCGACCGTCGAGCGTGTACTCAGCGACGCGGGTGCCGCGCCGGGTGAGCGTGATGTCGAGCGACGGCGCTCCCCCTTTGTCCCAGACGATCAGCACCTGCCGCCCGTCCGGTCGGACGAAGAGATGATGGTAGAGCGCAGCAGGGGTTCCCGCCGTGACCCGCACGTCGAGCTCGGGGTCCGCCACCGTCAGCCTGCCGACGTCGAGCAGATCGGTGAGGAGGGCCACGGTGCGAAAGGCGAGCTTCGGCGTGCGGTCGGCTCGGGTAAGCCCGAAATGATGGTTGGGCCGGTGACCGACCACCTCGCTGTCCGGCCGCAGATCCTTGAGCTTGTAGATCCCGAGATGCCGTACGTGCGGATCGGCGAGAAAGGTCGCGAAGGCGCGCGCCCACCAGTTGGCCTGGTCGCGCTCGCTCCGCCCCTCGATCGTGGCGTATCCGGTTTCGTTGATCCAGATCGGCCGGTCGCCGCAGTGCTCGCGCACCGCGGGAACAAAGCCGTCGCGATACCCGGCGTCGAGGTATCGCTCGACCTCCACGGAGACCGCGGTCCGCGTCTCCGGATACGCATGGAACGGCACGATGTCCACCCGCGCGGCGGCGCACGCGCGCTCCACCCACTCGGCGTCGGGCCAGTCGAGCCCGCCAAGCAGGAGTTCGGCGTCGGGATTCGCCTCGCGCACCGCCCGCGCCCCGGCGGTGAGCACGGCGGCGTACTGCTCGGCGGTGCCGTCCCACCGGAGCCGCACGTTCTCCTCGTTGTAGATCTCCCAGGAGCGCACGTTGGGGTGGCGCCGCATCGCGGCGACGAGGCGGTGTACGAACTCCGCCCACTCGTCGAGGCTCACCGGCGGATCATTCCAGGGCCGATCGTCACTCCCGCCGTCCGCCGCCCACGCCGGGGTGGAGCCGATATACGGGCGCAGCTCGAGATCGTACCGGGCCGCCAGCTCGGCGAACCGGTGCAGCCATTCGAAGTCGTAGCGGCCGCGCTCCGGCTCGGAGGCGTCCCAACCGAAGCTGCCTCGCCATGTGTGCACGCCCAGCTCCTTCATGAGCTCGAAGTCGCGCTCCACCTCGCGGAGGTCCTGGCCCTTGTCGTAATCCTCCAGAATGGCGAACGACACTTCCTTGGTGAATGCCCCGCGTGCGTCCGCGGGCGCGGGGGTCGGCGCGCAGCCCGCGACGAGCACCCAGGCGATGAGCCGCTCCGGGATCACGCTGCCCGCGGCCCGGCGTGGGGATGTACGATGCCCATGGCGGCAAAGATGGCAACCCTGGTCGCACCGGCGCTATCTCAGCGCAGCCTCGACCCCGGAGCCACTTTGCCTCCCCCGGCTTCAGGTATCTCGGCGGCGGTATAGGTCCCGCGTTTGCCCCGGTGGCGCGGATCAACGCCCGGCCGGTGGGAGGTGCTAGCGTGGCTCTAGGCCAATTACTTTCGGAACATGGCGCGACGCTCATGTCCGCATTGCGTGATGCCGCTGGGCCTGCTCACCGTGGCGTGCCCCCGCTGCGGCCGCGCCACCCCCCTCGCCCGAACCCTGCCCTGGATCGGTGCCGCCGTAATCGGCGTCGTGGTGCTTCTCGGCTTCGCCGTCATCGCCTGGACCCGGGTCGGCGGTGGCCCCGCGGTGGACCCCAACCGCCCGGCCCCGGATTCGATCATCACGCTCGCGCCGGCGCCGCCGCGGGGCATGGCGGCGGCGCTGGACTCTGCCGAGGCAGCCAACAGCTCGGTGTCACGCGTGCGACGCGACACCACCCCCGCCAGAGCGACCCGCGAGCCGAACATTCCGGACACGACCGGCATCGAGATCAACGCGTACCCGCCCGACCCGGGCGCGATCGACGGGGTGGGACCCGCTGCGCGGAGGCGCTCCGCGCTCGACGCGCTTCTCCGCCGCGGACTCGCGGACTCGCTCCGGGAGCGCCCGCCCCGCGTGGTGCAGGTGTTCGTGGGGCGGGCCTTCCTCCGCCAGCCACCTCAGTTCCGTGATCCGCTCATGAAGGCGCTCGACCTGGCCTGGGCCGACGCGGCGGGGAACCGCCGCACGTTCGAGCTCTGGTGGGACACGTTCCGGCTGGGAGACTACGCCCTCGATACGTTTCGGTTCGGGAAGTGGTATTACGAGTTTAGGTGAGGCTATGAGCTATCCGCTATCCGCTATCCGCCCGCTCGGCTGTCGCTTGGCTCGTCGCGCGGCGCACCGGGCGACTGCAGAACGAGCGGATAGCGGATAGCGGATAGCCGATAGCTTTAGACTTTGATCCTATCCGCGTACTTCAACCTCAGTTTCGCGACCTTCGGCGCGATCACCGCGCGACAGTACATCCGGTCGGGATTTTGCCCGTAGTACCCCTGATGGTACTCCTCCGCGGGATGCCACTCCCGGAGCGGAACGACCTCGGTGACGATCGGATCGGGAAAGACCCGCTCCCGTTCCAGCTCGGCGATCAACTCGCGCGCGACGCGTTCCTGTTCGGCGGTCTGATAGAAGATGGCCGAGCGGTACTGCGTGCCGACGTCGGGGCCCTGCCGGTTGAGCGTGGTGGGGTCGTGGAACGCGAAGAACAGCTCGAGCAGCTCGCGATAGCCGAGGACGGCCGGATCGAAGGTGACCTGCACCGCCTCCGCGTGCCCGGTGGTCCCGGTGCACACGTCCTCGTACGTTGGGCGCCCGGCCACCCCGCCGGTATAGCCCGACACCACACGAT
Organism: Gemmatimonadales bacterium; assembly: GCA_050733215.1. Classification (GTDB taxonomy): domain Bacteria; phylum Gemmatimonadota; class Gemmatimonadetes; order Gemmatimonadales; family GWC2-71-9; genus DASQPE01. The sequence continues at coordinate 11,907 of JBOHSN010000032.1, read as the reverse complement.
CCACCCCCCTCAGCGGTTTGAACACCGCCTCGAGGCACCAGAAGCAGCCGCCGGCCAGCGTGGCCGTCTCACCCGAAGCGCTCATCTGGGCAAGGTAACGCGGTCGCTGGCCGGCCGGTTCCGCGATCGCCCACGCTACGTCGCCGCCGGCGTGCCCTCGCCGAGCCGCGCCAGCTCCTCGTACATCTCGGCTGCGCTCCGCGGGCGCTCGGCCGGACTCTTGGCGAGCGCGCGTGCTACCAGCAGCGACAGCGCCACCGGTACCTCCGGCGCTACTTCGTGGGCGGGCACGACCGGCTCGGTCAACACCTTGCTCACGAGCGCCATCGGCGTATCGGCGTCGTGGGGCCGGCGGCCGGTCAGGCATTCGTAGAGCACCACCCCGGCGGCGAAGAGATCCACTCGTGGATCCAGCGGCTCGCCCATGAGCTGCTCCGGGGCCATGTACTCCGGCGTGCCGACCACCAGTCCGGTCTGCGTCATTCCCTTCTTCCGCTCCACCGCCCGCGCGATGCCGAAGTCCATCACCTTTACCAGCCCGTCGGGCGCCACCACGATATTCTGAGGCTTCACGTCCCGATGGATGATGCCCTGCTCATGCGCGGCCTCGAGCGCGCGGCAGAGCTGCTTCCCCACCGACACGGTGGCGTCCACCGGCAGGCGACCGCGGGCCTTGAGCAGCTCCTTGAGCGGCGTGCCGGCGACGAATTCCATCGTGACGTAGTACACGCCGTCGGCCTCTCCGAAGTCGTGCGTCCGGGCGACGTTGCGGTGCGAGATGCGCCGTGCGAGCCGCACCTCGTCCTTGAAGCGCTCCAGCGCGTTCGGATCGTTCTGCATGGCCTCCGAGCGCACCAGCTTGAGCGCGACGACGTCGCCCAGGTCACGGTCACGCGCCCGATACACGACGCCCATGCCCCCTTCGCCCAGCGGCGCGAGGACCTCGAAGCGGCCGGCGAAGAGCTGCCCCGGAACGAGCCGCCCTTCGGCCGGGCCGGCGGTGGGGGTGGGGCCGCTCACCCGGCTGGCCTCGCGAGCCTGCGAGATCCCCCGCCGCTCCTCGCGTCCCCGGAGCACCTCGACCAGCGACTGCTTCTCCCGCAGTTCCACCAGCAGCACCCGGAAGGCCTCGGCGAGCGCCCGGATCTCCGCCGGGCCGTCCGGCTCGATCGGCGCACCATAGTCCCCCTCGGCGGCCCGGCGCGACGCGGCGACGAGCCCCTGCACCGGCCGGCTGATGCGCTGCGCCACGACCCACGAGAACACGAACGCCAGCAACAGGCCGCCGACGCCGCCGAGCGCGATGCGCACGCCGAGATCGCGGAACCCGGCGAGCTCGAGCGCCCGGCTCCGGAGCGCGACGAATCCGCCGAGCGGCGTGCCGCCGGCCGAAAGGAGGGCGCCGCCCTGAGCGAAAAAGCGTCCCTGACCCACGTCGGCGCTGATGTGCCCCCGGGGCGCGGCACCGTCGGCCGGTGTACGCGCGATCTCCGGCCCGTGCGCGGCGACGAACGCCGCGAGCGCCGGGTCGCCTGGGAGCGTGGAGGCGGCGATCCGCGCGCGGCCCGCGGAGTCGAGCGCGAAGAACGCAACGTCGCTGTCCGTGGCGCGCTTGACCGCGCTCGCGAGCGAGCTGTCGATCACGCGCGCGGCCATCAGCACGCCGATGACCACGTTGGTCCCGGCGCCGGCGATGGGCACCGCCACGGCCAGGAAGAGCGCGCTGTCGCCCGTCACCCCGATTCCCGAGGTGATCTGGCCCTGGAGCGCGCCCGCGATGAGCGGCGAGCGTGCCAGCGATGCGCGCGCTGCGGCCGGCTCGTCGCTCCGGGCGAGCCGCGTGCCCTCGCGGTCGGTGATCTGCACGAACGAGGCGCCGAGGAGCGAGGTAGCCTCGAGCGACTGATCGAGCATGTCGCCCGAGGACGGGCTCTCGAGCAGTGCGCGGAAATTGGGGTTCTGGGCGAACACGGCGGCGCCGCGGGCCAGGCTCCGCTCGTCCCCGCGGAGAAACGTGACGACCAGCTGGCGGGTGCGGTCGAGGCTCCGGTCCACCTCGCCCCAGATGGTCCGCCGGACCGATAGCCAGCTGAGCAGGAGGGTCGCGGCGAGTACCGCCGCCACGACCCCGGCGGCGCCGAGGAAGATGCGCCAGGTGAGACTGCTAGTACCGCTCGCCGTCACTCGCGGTGTAGTCGAGCCCGAACTTGTTCTTGTGCTCCGTCGGCCGCCAGCCCCGCGCGTCGAGCTCGACGGCGAGCTCCTCGAGGCCGCCGGGACCCACCTCGATCGGCCGCGATATCTCGCCGCCCCGTTCGTGCCAGGCGTGGAGGACGTAGCGGCCCGGCGGGACGCCGGCGAGCGTGAATGCGCCGTCGGCGCCCGGCTGGGTGAACCACAGCGTCCCCACTGCGATGACGAACGCGCTCATGCGCGAGTGGATGTTGCAGTAGATGCGGTACGCCCCCGGCCGGCGGAACGTATTGCGCGCCGCCGCGCCTCGCCGTGTGAGCCCCAGGTCGAATGGCCCGGCCGGCGAGTTGGAGAAGACGTTGTGGCGGAAGGGATCCTGATTGGGAAAGGCCACCGTGCTGCCCGCCGGCACGACCCGCACATGCGGAATGTACTCCTTGTCGTGCATGGCGATCTCGGCGTCGGCGGGACGGGACCCCGCGTTGCCGCCCCCCGCCGTGGCGAGGTATATAACAGCGGTCGCGAGGTCCTTCGACGCTTCCTCGTCGCGTTCCCGGATGGACACCCGCCCGCTCACCGTCCCCTGCGCCGACACGGCGGATGGCACGAGCGGAGCCGGTCCTGTCGCCAGGACGATCGTCATGAGCCCGAAAGTGGTTCGCCGCATGCGCCGCTACGTTAGCCCCCGTCGCGCAACATGGTCAAGCGCCGCGCGGGTGATGGCGTCGCTGCTCGGGCTGCTGATGCCGGTGCCGACCACCTGGCCAACTGCCCATCTGGCCATCGCTTCAGCGCAAGAGCCCGACTCTGCCGTCACCGCGGACTCGCTGGCGGAACGACTCCGCCGAGCCGAAGAGGCCATCGAGCTGCTCCGCCGCCAGCTGGCGGCCCAGGCGGAATCCGAGGTGCGCACCGCCAGCCGCGTGCAGTTCGAGATCTTCGGGCGCGTACTGGTCAACACCTTCCATAACAGCGGCCGGGCCAACCTCACCGACAACCCGCAGTTCGTGCTGCCCGACGTCCCCACGCCGCTCGAGCCCGGAAGCTTCAGTGTGGCGATCCGCCAGACGCTGGCCGGCGGCGCCGTCTCGATCCACGACGTCCTCGGCGGCACGCTGATGGGCGATCTCACCATCGATCTCTTCGGCGCGCCCCAGTCGAACCCCGCGCGGAGTTTTCCCCAGCTCCGGCTGCGCACCGCGCGCGCCATCCTCGCCTGGGACAAAGCCGAGGTGCTCGCCGGACAGGAGAACCCGCTGTTCATGGGACTCAACCCCGTCAGTCTTGCGGCCGTGGGGACGCCGGGGTTCGTGGCCGCTGGGAATCTTTGGCTCTGGCTGCCGCAGCTTCGCGTCGGCGCGGAGATGGGCGATGCCCTCCGCGTTGGCCTCCAGGCCGCCGTCCTCGCGCCGGCGAGCGGCGAGCCCCCGGGCGGCGCTGATCCCGACCCGGCCGACCTCGCCGAGCGCTCCGAGCGGCCGTTTCTCGAGGGGCGGCTGCGCATCCGCTGGGGCGAGAACGACCGCGGGGGAGAGGTGGCCGTCGCCGGCCACCTCGGCTGGTACGCCGCAGCCGGAACGGGCGTTCCCGTGTCGCCCGGTGATGACTTGCTCGTGAGCCGCGGCGTCGCGCTCGACGCCCGCGTGCCGCTCGGCCGCCTGGTCGAGCTCCGCGGCGAAGTGTACCGCGGCCGGCTCCTCCGCGGGCTCGGCGGCGGCGCCATCGGGCAGAACTTCGGGCAGCCGGACGCGGGCGGCGAGCGCAGGGTGATCCGCGATACCGGCGGCTGGGCGCAACTCGTCGTCCGGCCGTCTCTGATGTGGGAGGCAGGCGCGGGGTTCGGCATCGATGATCCGGACGACGAGGATCGGCCGCTCCGCGAACGCAACCTGGCGTGGAGCGCGCACCTCACCGTGCGTCCCGGCGGGCCGATCGTCACCGGGCTCGAGTACCGCAGGATGAAGACCCGGTCCGCCGGCGGCGACTTCGCCAACGATCACGTCAACCTGGCTCTGGGATTCGAGTTCTAGGAATTCACACGGAGGCGCGGAGAACGCGGAGGACATGAGCCCACAAACGCTGCTCTCCGCGTCCTCCGCGCCTCCGTGGTGATGCAGTTTGGGGGCTCGATTGGTCGACGAAAACCGGCACGGGCGCTCGCGGCGTTTGATCTGCGACCCGGCCGGAGCCGCCCATGCCCAAGCCAACCCTGCTGTTCGTCCTGTCCGTCGCCGCAGCCGCGACCGGCGGCGCCGCTCTCGAGACGGCGAGCCGGGCGGCCGCGCAGACCCGCCTGCCACTTGTGAACGTTCCGGAACCTGCGCCGCGACCCGCGCCCTCCTGGAAGAACACGAGCTGGCTCAACGCCGACCGGCCGCAGACGCTCGAGTCGCTCCGCGGGCGCGTCGTCCTGCTCAACTTCTGGACGTTCACGTGCTACAACTGCCGGAACGCCATCCCTTCGCTCGTGACCTTCGATCGGACCTACCGGGAGCGCGGCCTGACCGTCATCGGGATCCATACGCCCGAGTTTCCGCCCTACGCGGGCGAGCACGACCGGGCGAATGTCGCGAAGGCATTGAAGGAACAGGGCATCGAGTATCCGAACGCGCAGGACAACGATTCGAAAACGTGGGACCTGTATCGGATCCGCTACTGGCCCAGCTACGTGCTCATCGATCGCAGGGGCGAGATCCGCTACGAGGGCTACGGCGAGTTCCACCTGGGCGACGCTCATCACCAGCTCTGGGACCAACGGATCCGTGCGCTCCTCGAGGAGGACGAGCAGTGAGAGCCGCGATCCTCACCGCCGTGCTGTTCTCGGCCGCCTGCGCTCGCGATCCCGCGCAGGCCGTCGTGCTCCGGGTCGAGGCCGGCGCCACCGGCATCCGTCTTCAGCTGAGGCCCACGCCCGGCTGGCGGATCAATGCGCTCCTGCCGCCCGCGTTCGAGCAGGCCGACGGCTCGGTGGTCCGCTTCAGTGCCGACAGCGTGAGCGCCGATTCGGCCTACTACCTCGAGCCCCCCTCCGCGACGCTGCCTGGCGCGGATCGCAAGCTCCGGGGCACACTCCGGGCGAGCGTCTGCGCCGACGGGGAGCAGGTGTGCCGGCCCTACGTACATCGGCTGTAGGGAGAGCCTTCTCACTTCTTCCTTATATTGCTGCATGGCTCCCACGCCCGGGCAGCATCCCAACCTGACCGTCCTCTCGCATCCCCTGATTGAGCACAAGCTGACCCTTTTGCGCGACCGGCGGACCAGCACGCGCGACTTCAAGCAACTGGTGGGCGAGATCGCGACCCTCATGGGCTACGAGGTGACCAAGGACCTCTCCACCGAGCCGGCGGAGATCGAGACCCCGCTGGAGCGGATGGTCGGGAGGCAGGTGTCCGGCAAGAAGCTTACCCTCGTGCCGATTCTTCGCGCGGGACTCGGCATGGTCGAGGGAATCGCGCAGCTCATCCCGTCAGCGCGCGTGGGCCACATCGGCCTCGCCCGCGACCACGAGACGCTTCGCCCCACGGACTACTATTTCAAGATTCCGGCCGACGGAGAGGTCCGCGACTTCTTCGTGCTCGATCCCATGCTCGCGACCGGCGGCTCGGCCGTCGCCGCGGTGACCGCACTCAAACAGGCGGGCGCACGGCGCATTCGGTTCCTCTGCCTGGTCGCCGCCCCGGAGGGCGTTCGCGCCATGGCGGAGGCTCACCCAGACGTGCCGATCTACGCCGCGGCGCTCGACCGCGAGCTGAACGAGCGGGGGTACATCCTGCCCGGGCTTGGCGACGCGGGTGACCGCTTGTTTGGGACCCGTGGATCGTGACGGGCTGTCCGCTATCCGCTATCCGCTATCCGCTCGTTGCGCCGTCGCTCGAATCGCCGCGCGGCGAGCCAAGCGGCAGCCGAGCGCGCGGATAGCGGATAGCGGATAGCGGACAGCCGATAGCCGATAGCGCATAGCATGCCAGGCATTCGACTCACCTTCTGGGGCGCGGCGGGCGAAGTCACCGGCTCGATGCATCTCGTCGAGGCGGCCGGCGCCCGCGTGTTGCTCGACGCCGGTCTGTTTCAGGGTCGCCGCGCCGAGGCGCACGCGCGAAACGTGGAGCCCAGTGTAGACCCGCGGCGCATCGACGCCGTCGTGCTCAGCCACGCGCACGTGGATCACGTGGGCCGGCTCCCGCTGCTCGCGCGCCGCGGCTTCCATGGGCCCATCTACGCCACCCCCGCGACGCGCGACTTGAGCGCTGTGATGCTCGCCGACGCGGCCCACATCCAGGAAAAGGACGCGCAGTGGCTGGTCCGTCGCGGCAAGGCGGGGCCGGCGGCGGAGCCGCTGTACGGCGTGGCGGACGCCGTGGCCGTCCAGGAGCTGATCGTGGGGCTGCCGTACCGTCGCATGCTCCACCTGCGGAAGCATTTCACGGTGGAATTCACCGACGCGGGGCACATCCTCGGCTCAGCCTCGGTGGATCTCCGCGTGGCCGAGCCTGCCCCGCACCGCCTCGTGTTCTCCGGTGACATCGGCCGGAGCGGCCTCCCGATCGTCCGGGATCCACAACCACCCGAAGGACCGGTGGATACGCTGATCATCGAAGCCACGTACGCCGATCGGAGCCACGAATCGGTGGACGCCGCCGAGCAACGGCTCGGTGAGTTGATCCGGCAGGTGGCGGCACGGGGAGGCAAGGTGTTCGTCCCGGCGTTCGCCCTTGGCCGGGCGCAGGAGCTCATCTACTCCCTGCACCGGCTCTGGCGGAGCCGCGCCATTCCCGAGATCCCGATCTACCTGGACAGCCCGCTGGCGATCGAGCTCACCGCCGTGTTCCGGCTCCATCCCGAGATCTTCGATCGCCGCGAATCGCTCATCGAAGAGGGCGCGCTGTTGTTCGACTTCCCGCTCGTCCGCTACGTGCGCGACGTCGCCGAGTCCAAGCGCCTCAACTCGCAGGCCGGTCCGGCCGTCATCGTGGCCGCATCCGGCATGGCGGAGTCCGGCCGCATCCTGCACCACCTCGCCCACAACCTGGGGGACCACCGGAATTGCGTGCTGTTCGTGGGATTCCAGGCCGAGCACACGCTCGGGCGCCGGCTTCAGGAGGGATGCGAGACCGTGCGCATCCTGGGCGAGGACGTGGAGCGCCGCGCGGAGGTGGTGACCATCGGCGGCTACTCCGCTCACGCCGACCGGAGCGAGCTTCGCGCCTGGGTGCGGAGGCTGGGCGGGCCGGTCCGCCGCGCGTTCGTCGTGCATGGCGAAGCGCCCGCGCTCGAGGCGATGGCGGCCCTGCTCCGCGAGGAGGGGGTGCGCGAGGTGGTCGTGCCTCGCCATGGCGAGAGCTTTGACCTCTAGGCGGGTCCTCGGCTTCGCGCTGTTCGCCGCGGCCGCCGCCTACACCATCGCCTTCGTCCTCGTCCTCGTCGTGGCGCAGCTCGACGAGCGCGAGCCGGCCGACGTGATCGTCGTGCTTGGCGCGGCCCAGTACAACGGCCGCCCGTCGCCGGTGCTCCGCGCGCGCCTCGATCACGCACTCGAGCTGTGGGGGGAGGGGCTCGCGCCGGCCATCGTGGTCACCGGAGGCGTCGGGCGCGGCGACAAGGAGAGCGAAGCCATGGTGGGGCGGCGCTACCTGCTCGCCCACCAGGTCCCCGACTCCGCGCTGGTGGTGCAGCCGCAGGGCCGCTCCACCCAGGCATCGATGAACGCCGTTGCCGGGTGGCTCGCCGAGCGCGGGCGGCGCCGGGCGATCCTCGTGAGCGATCCGTTCCACATGCTGCGCCTCCGCCTGGAAGCGCGCCGCACCGGATTCCACGCCTACACCTCGCCCACCGACACCAGCCCCATCTCCGACAACCCCGCACTGGAGCTCAGATTCCTGGCGGTCGAGGCGTTCAAGGTCCCCATCGCCTACCTGAAGAGCTTCGCCTGGTTCCGCTAGCCCGGCGCCACTCGCACTCACACTCGCACTCACACTCACCCATGGCGCTGATCTCCACCCGCCGGATCTATACCGGGCGCATCATCAACCTCGACCTGGATACGGTCGCCTTCCCCAACGGCTCGTCCGGCGAGCTCGAGATCATCCGGCATCCCGGTGCATCGGCCGTAGTGCCGTTCCTCGAGGATCCGCGCGGACCGGATCCGCTCGTGGCGCTCATCCGACAGTTCCGCCACGCCGCGGACGGCTACGTCTGGGAGGTGCCGGCCGGCCGGCTCGACCCGGGAGAAACGCCGGAGGACTGCGCCCGCCGCGAGCTGGAGGAGGAAGCGGGCCTGGTCGCGGGCGATCTGCGCCGGCTCACGACCATCTACACCACGCCCGGCTTCACCGACGAGCGCATTCATCTGTTTCTCGCGCAGGGCGTCGCGCCCGGCGCCTCCCGCCCCGAGGCGGACGAGTTCGTGGAGGTGCATCGGCTGCGGTGGTCGGCGGTGCTGGAACTGGTGCGCCGGGGGGAGGTCGTGGACGGAAAAACGCTCGCCTGTCTGCTCTTCGTCCAGGCGTACATGATGCAGGCTTGAACCCCGGTCGCCGGCGTTGCCTATTCGCTAAGTTTCCCCCATGCCGTCCCAGACGTTCGATGCGCTCCGCCGCGCGCTCAAGCGGGGCGAGCTCGCCCCCGCGTACTATCTGCACGGCCCCGAGGACCTCCTGAAGGACGAGGTCGCGCGGGCGGTCCTCGATCGCGCGCTGGATTCCTCCCTGCGTGACTTCAACTTCGACCAGGGCTCGGCCGCCTCACTCGATCCCGAAGCGGTCTACGCGCTCTGCAATACCCCGCCGATGATGGCCGACCGGCGAGTCGTGCTGATTCGTGATGTCGAAGCCTGGAAACGAAAGACGAAGGCACGCAGCACGCTGCTCGCCTGCCTCGACCGGCCGTCTCCCGACACCGTCGTGCTTCTCGTGCAAGGCGCGGCTGACGCGGCGGAGGACAAGGAGCTCGCCGCGCGGGCGGTCAGCGTCTCCTGCGGCCCGCTTCCGCCCGACCGTGCCGCCCGGTGGTTGGCGCATCGCGGGGGACCGCTGGGCGTGTCGTTCGCTCCCGGTGCGGCGGAGCATCTGGTGCGCGTGGTGGGCGCCGACCTCGGACCCCTCGCCGTAGAGATCGAGAAGCTCGCCGCCGTCTCGACCGGTGAGCCGGTCACGGAGGACCAGGTCGCCGCGCTGGTAGGCGTGCGGCACGGCGAGACGATGTACGACTGGCGTGACGCGGTGCTCGACGGCGACCCCGGCCGGGCCGCGGGCCTGCTCGGGCCGGTGCTCCAGCAGTCCGGGGCCACCGGCGTCCGGCTCGTCACCCTGCTCGGGACCACGGTGATCGGTGTGGGCGTCGTGCGCGCGGCCTGGGACCAGAACGTCCGCGGCTCGCGCCTCCAGGACGCCGCCTACCAGCTCCAGCGCCGGGCCCGGGTCTACGGCCTGCTCCCGTGGCAGGAGGAAGCCCGACGGTGGGCCATGTGGGCGCCCAAGTGGCCGGTCGAGCGGATCCGTGCGGCCGTCCGGATGCTGGTGGAGGCGGACACCGCGCTCAAGGGAACGACGCTTTCCGACGAGCGGGGCATCCTGTTCGACCTGACGATGCGGATGACCGCATGATCACCGGGCAGGCGGGCACGCGGACAGGCGGGCGGCGGCTCTGCGCTCGGGCGGCGAGCCGCTCGTTCGGCGTGCTCCTCTTGCTGTCGGCCGGTGCGCCGGCCCGCCTGCCCGCCCAGGATCACCCTCGCCTCGTCGGCGCGCTGCGCCTCGCCCAGGAGGGGCTCGGCGATTCGGCGCGCGCGTCCGTCGCCCGGCTGCTCGCGTCCATCGCACCTGTGGACACGCTCTACCCGCAGGCCCTGTACACCCGGGCGCTGGTCGCCGCCGACCCGCGCCAGATGCGCACCGATCTGCAGCGGGTGGCCGTCGAGTACGCCGCGTCCAACTGGGCGGATGACGCGCTGCTCCGGCTCGCGCTCCTCGACTATGCCGGGGGGCAGCTCGACGCCTCGGCGCGCAACCTGGAGCGGATCGAGCTGGATCACTCGACCTCGCCGCTCTATTCCCGCGCGGCGTACTGGGCCGGCCGGGTGTACTTCGAGTTGCGCCGTCCGATGGACGCGTGCCGCTGGTTACGCCAGGGCCGCGAGCGACCGGGCCAGGACGTGGAGCTCCGTAATCAGCTCGAGTACTACGCTCAGCGCTGCGCTGGCGTCCCCGCGGGGCCGGATACCGCGACGGTCGCCGCCGCGACCGATACTGCACGTCGGGATTCGCTGCCCGCCAGCCCGCCGGCCCGCCCGCCCGCTGACACGGCCCGCCCCCCCGCTGACACGGCTCGCCCGCCGGCCCGCCCTCCCCGCCCTGCCTTCAGGATCCAGATCGCGGCGGTCAACACCGCCGCCGCAGCCGACACCATCGCAGGCCGCGCGCGTGCGGCTGGGATTGAAACCGTGGTCGTGCGCGAGGCTCCCTACTACAAGGTCCGGGTCGGCGGCTACGTCACCCGGGCCGAAGCGGCCGCCGCGCTTCCCGCGGTGCGGGCGCGATTCCGCGGCGCTCCGTTCGTGGTGGCCAGCGGCGAGTAGTATCTTCCCCGAATGACCCCCCCGACTACGGCCGACCGCAATTCCGCGATGATGAAGCAGTGGGCGGACATCAAGGCGCGGCACCAGGGCGCCCTGCTCTGGTTCCGGGTCGGAGACTTCTACGAGATGTTCCACGATGACGCGCGCACTGGCGCGAGGGTGCTCGACATCACCCTCACGTCCCGCGGCGACGGCATCCCGCTCGCCGGCGTGCCCGTGCGCGCCGCCGCGGAGTATCTGCGGCAGGCGCTCGCGGCCGGCCATCGCGTCGCGATCTGCGAGCAGGTCGAGGACCCGAAGCTGGCCAAGGGCCTCGTCCGCCGCGAAGTGGTGCAGACGATCACGCCGGGCGCCCTGCTCGAGGATGGCTGGATTCCGGGGACCAGGAACAACTGGATAGTGGCGGTGTCGGCGGACGGATGGACCGATGGACCGATGGACCGTACGGTCGGGCTGGCCGCGATCGATCTCAGCACCGGTGAGTTCATGCTCGAGACGTTGAGCCGGAGCGCCTTGCCGGAAGCGATCTCGCGGCTCAGCCCCGCGGAGATCGTGCGTCCGGTGCGCGACACCGGCCCCTCCGACCATCGGTCCATCGGTCCATCCGTTGTGCACACCGAGCGCGACGTTTGGCACTTCGACCCCGCGCTCGCTGCCGACGACCTCGCCCGCCATTTCGGCCTGGCCTCGCTCGACGGCCTCGGCCTCACCCCGGCCGATGCCTCCGCGGTCGGCGCCGCCGGCGCCCTGATCCGCTACCTCGGCGAGATCCAGCCCGGCGGGCTCGGCCACCTCGCACGGCCGCGCGCGCGGCGGGCCGATGCCCATCTCTGGGTCGACGAGATGACGCGCCGGAACCTCGAGCTGGTGGACCCGCTCCGCGCCGGCGCTCGCGGCACCACACTGCTCGAGACCATCGACTGCACGCTCACCCCGATGGGCGCCCGCCTCCTGCGCCAGTGGCTGCTCTCTCCGCTGCGCGAGCCCTCGCTCATCGTCGAGCGGCTCGACGCCGTGGAGGCGTGCGCGCGCGACACCCGGGGCCGCGGGCGGCTCCGCGAGGCGTTCGACGGCGTGCGGGACCTCGAGCGGCTCGCCGGCCGCGCCGCCGCCGGCCGCGCGACCCCGCGAGAGCTTGGCGC
>JBOHSN010000031.1:0-40029 GCA_050733215.1 Gemmatimonadales bacterium | reverse complement strand
GGTGGTCCCCCGGCACAAGGCTGGTCGTGGGATCGGTGTGCCTCTTCTTGGACACGACCATCACCGCCACGACCTTGTTGGTCGCGGGGTCTGGGTCAGTTACAACAATCCAAAGGTGCTGCGGTAGGTCTGTGGTAGACCAGAGAAAGGTCGCCCCGGCCCGAACGTAGCTCAACCGAGCCTAGAGGCTGGCTCCGGCCACCATGTCAGCGACTATCTCGTCTGCCGCTTCCGCTGAGACATTTTGGCCGATTAGAACCTCACGCGGCTCTATCGTGATGGAAGACCCGTGCGGGTGCCTCCATTCCGGCAACTCGTGGCATACGTCAACGATCCTCCCCCACCTGAGGTGTCCATACCTTTGGAAAACCTCGCGAAGGATCTTCTCCTCAGCGACAGATAGCTGGTCCGTCGAGGGATCAGAGACGAGATGTACCCACCAAGGCAGCCATCTTGAGATGTGCCGCGTCCAATACGGGCCGGGAATGTTGCCTTTGATGAGGTCCAGGACACGGCTCAAAACCGGGCCGTTGTCCATGGACACCAAGCGGTCATAGGTGATGAAGTGACCCAGGCGAAGCAGGGCCTCCCGATCCGCGAAGTACATCAGCTTTATCAGCTTGATGTGCCGCATGAACGGAAACCCGATGCGCCCCCTGTTCAGCTTGAGCAGGAGGGCAGCCGCCTGGGTGGCTCGGTCTTCTCTAAAGGCGAGGGTGGGTGCCAACGTTTTCGTCTCCGCTCTTGGGGTGGCGTCGGGAGACGTACCAACGAGCCTAAATAGAAACCGAACCAAGCCAGAAACAAAGAGCGACCCAGCGGCAGGGGGCTTGGGCGGCGGTGGGCTATTCTCAATGTCACGGCTCACGCCGCCTCCCCGCCATTCTCAACTAGACCTCGTGTAACGGGCCGTACTGGGCCACTACCGCCCGGCACTTCGCCTTGGGCTGGGCCGTCTCAAGGGATGCCCCGCCGCCGCCGCCAGCGGCTCGCCGCGTGATAGCACCCCGCGAGCCAGGCACGGGCCGACCAGTGCGCTGGTCCGCCGTACCACCGGAGAATGGCTACCCCTCGTTTGCCGTAAGCCGGGTCATGCGCAGTCAGCCGGAGCCCCGGGTACCGCCGGAGCCACGAGGCCAACACCCAGCGCGACGGTGTGCTGCCGGCGTCGTCAATCACGACGACCGCTCCGGGAGCGAGAAGGGGAGCCGCGAGCGGGAGCGTCCCCAGGCGCCCGTAATTGCCCCCGGGCGCATCGATGAGCAGGAGGTCATACGGGGCCCGCCGGGCGACCTCAGGCAGTGCGTCGGGCTGAGCGTAGCCGATCCCCCACGACGCGAACCTGAGCCGAACCGCAGCGGGGATCATCCGCGCATCGACGCCGTTCCAGCGGAACTGCTCGACCTCAGCCCAGACCTGCGCACACCATGCCGGATCCCGCTCCACGGCGGTGAGCATGCCCCCGCCGACCTCCGCCAGGGCAGCGGCGTGGAGGCGCGAGGACGCCCCCGCGCCGAACTCCAGCACCCGTCGTCTGCCTTCATTCATCACCAGGTCGGCGAGCAGCGCCCCGAGGTCCCGGCTGATCTCGTAGACGTTGCGGTTGGTGGGAAGCGCGCGACGCAGCGGCTCCGGTACCGGCGGCACCGCGATCGAAGTGATCCGGCCCAGCGCCGGATGGTCGAAGAGGATGCTACGAAGGTGACCGATCATGGGCGGCTCGACTCCAGACGGGGCGGCGCTGGCGCGGCCACCCAGGTGAATGCCGGTCGTGAAGCTCGGGAGTGGCCCGATTTGCCTCAAGGACCTGCATCACCGCGGCGCTCGGGACGCGCCTCACTCGAACTCGACCAGCGGCTGCCCCTTCTCCACCGCCTGTCCGGGCTCCGCCCGGATGGCACGAACGACCCCGGCCGCCGGAGCCCGGAGCTCGTTCTCCATCTTCATTGCCTCCAGCACCAGGACCCCGGCTCCGGCCGGGACCGCTTCCCCGGGCTCCACCATGACCCGGACGACGAGGCCCGGCATCGGCGCCCGGATCACTTCGCCGCCCGCCGGCCGCGCCGCGCCGACGGTGAGTGATCGGATGTGCCGCGTGCGTTCGTCCACCACTTCGATCTCAACCTGTTCGCCGCCGGTCCCGGCGGTCCACCGACCGCGGCCGCGCGACTGGAGCACGACCTCGGACGGCCGTCCGTCGACGGTGAGTTGCCAGAGCGGAGTACCCGGCCGGTGCCGGAGCGTCGCGTGGATCGTGCGGCCCTCGAGCGTCACCTGGTCGCCGTCTACTTCGACCGCGATCTCACGGCCGGCGATCGTCACGAAGAACTTCATGCGCGCTCCAGGACCGCGACCATCTCGACGTGGGCCGTCTGCGGGAAGAGATCGAAGCACCTGGCCTCGGTCAGCCGATACGCCGGCGCGAGTCTGACGAGATCGCGCGCCAGCGTCGCGGGATCGCACGAGAGGTAAACGATCCGCCTTGGCCGTCGCTGTCGGAGTACCGCCGGGACCTCGGCGTCCATGCCGGTCCGCGGTGGATTGGTGACCACCAGCTCGGAATCGGCGAGCGTCCGCGCCACCACCTCCACCGCGCCCACGTGCCGGCTGGCCGGCGGTCCGGTGCGCTCGGCATACGCCACGGCGCGCCGGTCGAGCTCCACGCTTTCGATCCGCGCGCCTGCTCGGGCGAGCATCGCCGTCGTGTCGCCCACGCCGGCGTAGAGGTCCCACACGGCGCGGCCGGCCAGGGGTCCCAGGCGCTCGACGGCGAACCCGCGCACCCGATCGCCCATCCGGGGGTGCACCTGTTCGAACACACCCGCAGGCGCCTCGTTCCCGGCGCGGCCTGCGACCACCCGCGGGACGCCCCCACCCGGCTGCCACCAGAGCACCGCGGGGACTCCCGCCGCGGCGAGCTCACCCGCCAGTTCATCCGCCCGCGTCCAGCCGCGGCTGCCGGTAACCCGGGCGATCAGATGCCGCCCACCGGCCCGGTCGAGCCGGAGCACGACCTGCTCGAGCGCCATCGGCAGCAGCACCCGAACCGTTCGCACGACCTGCCACAGCTCATTGAGCGCTGCGGCGGTGATGTGGCACCATTCGAGATCGAACACGGCGTCGGCACGGCCGTACCGGTGGAGGCCAATGCGACCGTTGGCCGCCGCGAGTGTGAGCCTGGTACGGTAGCCGAGCTGGTCGGTGGCGGGCTCGATGGGCGGATCGGGCATGTCGAGCCGCGCCAGCCGGCGGAGCGCGTCGCCCGCGAAACTCCGCCGGGCCTCGAGTTGTGCCCCATAGGCCAGGTGCTGAAGCTGGCACCCGCCGCATAGGTCACGGGTGTAATGCGGGCAGGGCGGTTCGACCCGGTCGGGGGACGCCTCGACCAACCGCGCCAGCCGTGCCCGGGCGAACCGTTTGGCCGGCCGCAGCTCGGTGAGCTCGGCCAGATCGCCGGGCGCGGTGCGCGGCACGAAGACCGTGCGCCCGTCGGCGAGCTTCCCCACCCCATCGCCGCCCGCGGCCAGGCGGAGCATACGAACCGGGCCCATCACGGCTCAGCGGAGCCCGTCCACGCGCGCCTGTCTCGACCAGGCGCCGGGCGCACCACCCGGCTCTGTGACAGCGGGCCGCTTGCTGCCGCGCGCAGCGCCCTCCGCGATGGCGGCGGCCACGGCGAGTTCGGCGTCGCGGGCGGGGTCTCCGGTGGCCGCGAGCAGATCGGGCCGCCGGTCCAGAAACTGGATGTCGAGCTCGCCCGCGCGAAAGGCCGGATCGCTGAAGAGCCGGCGATGGAAGCCCTGGTTGGTCGGGACGCCAACCAGCACCAGCTCGTCGAGCGCGCGCAGCATCCGGTCGATCGCCTGGGGACGGTCCGGCGCCCACACGATCAGCTTGGCGAGCAGCGAGTCGTAGAACAGGGTGACCTCGTCGCCGGTGTCCACGCCGGCGTCCCACCGAACCCCGGGTCCGCCGGGAATCCGGAGATAGTCGATGCGGCCGGTACTCGGAAGGAACCCGGCCGAGGGATCCTCGCTGGTGATTCGGCACTCCATTGCCCAGCCGTGGGGCGAGGCTGAGCCCTCCGGCACGCGCATCGGCAGACCGCGGGCGATGCGGAGCTGTTCCCGCACCAGGTCCACCCCGTATACCAGCTCGGTCACCGGATGCTCCACCTGGATCCGGGTGTTCATCTCGAGGAAGTAGAACGCGCCGTCTCTCGCGAGCAGAAACTCGCAAGTGCCCGCTCCGCGATAGTCCACCGCCTGCGCGGCCGCCACGGCGGCGGCTCCCATGTGCGCGCGCAGCTCGAGTGTCACTGCAGGCGATGGCGCCTCCTCGACGAGCTTCTGATGCCGGCGCTGCACCGAGCATTCACGCTCGCCCAGGTGCACCGTGCGATTCGCGTCGGCCAGCACCTGAATCTCGACGTGGCGCGGCGCGACGATGAAACGCTCCAGATACACCCCCGAATCGCCGAACGCCTTCGCGGCCTCCGCCGCCGCGGTCGCGAGTGATGGCGCCAGCTCCGCTTCGGTGCGCACGATCCGCATGCCCCTGCCACCGCCGCCGGCCGCCGCCTTGACCATGACCGGGAAGCCGAGCTCACGCGCGAGGGCGACCGCGGCGGCGGCGTCCCGCACCGGCGCGCTGGCGCCCGGCACCACCGGTACGCCGGCAGCCATCATGCGCCGCCGCGCCTCGGTCTTGTCGCCCATCGCGCGGATGGCGCCCGCCGGCGGACCCACGAAGACGAGCCCAGCCGCCTCGACCGCCTCGGCGAACGCGGCCCGCTCGGCGAGAAAGCCGTAGCCCGGATGGACCGCGTCAGCGCCGGTGGCCTGGGCCGCTGCCAACAGCTTGTCGATGGCGAGGTAGCTCTCTGCGGCGGGCGGCGGCCCGATCGGGACGGCGTAATCGGCCGCCCGGACGTACGGGCTCGCACGATCCGCCGCAGAATAGACGGCGACGGCCTCGAGTTCCTCCTCGTGGCACGCGCGAATGACGCGCAGCGCGATCTCCCCCCGGTTTGCGATGAGGACCCGGCGGACGGGCCTCACGGCAGCGCCACCGGCGTGAAGCGCCCCCGGAGGGTGCGCTGAAGGCGCTCGTGCTCATCGGGGCGGATGGCCAGCAAGACCTCGAGCGGGATCGGCACGGCTACAGCGGAATGTTCCCGTGCTTCTTCGGCGGATTGCGGTCCCGCTTCGCGGCGAGGGTGCGCAGCGCGTCGATCAGCCGGGGGCGCGTGTCGCGCGGGTCGATCACGTCGTCGACGTATCCGCGGCTCGCGGCGGCGTACGGATTGGCGAACTTGGCGGTGTACTCGTCGGTGAATCCCGCGGCGGCCGCGGCCGGATCTGCAGCCGTCACGATCTCCTCCTTGAAGAGGATCTCCACCGCGCCCTTGGCCCCCATGACCGCGATCTCGGCCGTGGGCCACGCGAGGTTCACGTCGCCCCGGATGTGCTTCGAGCTCATGACGTCGTAGGCGCCGCCGTAGGCCTTCCGGGTGATGACCGTAAGCTTCGGGACCGTCGCCTCGCAATAGGCGTAGAGCAGCTTCGCGCCGTGCCGGATGATGCCGCCGTGCTCCTGGCCCACACCCGGAAGAAACCCGGGCACGTCAACAAAGGTGACCACCGGAAGGTTGAAGCAGTCGCAGAAGCGGATGAAACGCGCGGCCTTGGTCGACGCGCCGATGTCGAGCACGCCCGCGAGCACGGCCGGCTGATTGGCGACCACGCCCACGGGCCGGCCACCGAGGCGGGCGAATCCAACGAGGATGTTATCGGCGAAGCCGCGCTGCACCTCGAGGAATCCGCCGTCGTCGACCACGCGGCGAATCACGTCGTGCATGTCATACGCCTTGGCGGAGCTGTCGGGCACGACGTCCAGCAGCGCCTCGTCCCGCCGGGCATCGGGGTCGTCGGTCGGCCGGATCGGCGGGTCGTCGAGGTTGTTGAGCGGGAGGTAGCCCACCAGGTCCCGGATGAGCTGGAGGCACTCGGGCTCGTTGTCGCGGGTGAAGTGCGAGATGCCCGAGGTGGTGCCGTGCACGTCGGCACCGCCCAGCTGGTCGAACGTGACCTCCTCGTGGGTGACCGTCTTCACCACGTTCGGGCCGGTCACGAACATGTAGCTCACGCCCCGCACCATGCAGACGAAATCCGTGATGGCCGGGCTGTAAACCGCGCCGCCCGCGCACGGCCCAAGAATGGCCGAGATCTGGGGGACCACACCGGACGCGAGCGTGTTCCGGAGAAAGATGTCGGCGTAGCCGCCGAGCGAAGCCACGCCTTCCTGGATGCGGGCGCCGCCGGAGTCGTTGAGGCCGATGACTGGCGCGCCGTTCCGCACGGCGAGGTCCATGACCTTGCAGATCTTCTCCGCGTGGGCCTCGCTCAGCGAGCCGCCGAACACGGTGAAGTCCTGCGAGAACACGTACACCAGCCGCCCATCGATTCGCCCGTATCCGGTGACCACGCCGTCGCCGGGCACCACGTGGTCGGCGAGCCCGAAGTCGGTGGCGCGGTGGGTGACGAAGCGGTCGAGCTCGACGAAGCTGCCCTCGTCGAGCAGCAGGTCGAGTCGCTCGCGCGCGGTGAGCTTGCCCTTCCCGTGCTGCTGTGCGATGCGGGCGGCACCCCCGCCCTGCTCGGCGAGCGCCTGTCGATGGTGGAGCTCTTGCAGCAACGAGCGGGGGTCTGGCATCGTGCGGACGAATATAACGGGGGGAGTTGGAACCACAGAGGACGCAGAGGACGCAGAGAACTGTTTTTTTCTCAGCCCCCCTGCATAGGAACGATGACAGCTATGGCAATCGAGGGGGCACATTTCCTCCCACTCTCGACCAAGCCGGCAAATGGCGCGAACCGAGCCACTCAATACGATCACGCGGGAGGTCATCGGGTCAGCGATCGAGGTCCATCGGGCGCTCGGGCCCGGGCTCCTCGAGTCGGCGTACGTCGCATGTCTCTGCCATGAACTGATACTTCGCAGCGTGCCCTTCGAGCGCGAGCGCGCCATTCCGGTACGCTACAAGGGTCACGCTCTCGACTGTGGATACCGAGTGGATCTGGTCGTTGCGACGTCAGTCCTAGTTGAGGTGAAGGCCATCGAACGAGTGACAGCTGTACATCAAGCGCAATTGCTGACCTACCTGCGACTGCTCAGCCAGCCTATAGGATTGCTCATCAATTTCAATGTCCGCAGTCTTCGCTCAGGCATTTCGCGAATGGTCAACGGTTTCCACTCTGCGTCCTCTGTGTCCTCTGTGGTTTCATAGGAAGTCCACCCGTGCCCACGGACCAGGGTGACCTCGGACACTGGAGCTGTGCGGCGCAGGTGGCAGACGGACGCTGAGACGGGCGGTAGGGTATGGGTTCGAAATCAAGCCGGCCTATGCCGGAGGAGGCATACATGACCCGAGTGAGATGGATCACGTTGGCGACGCTGGCGGGCGCGCTCGCGCTCCCGCCGGTCCCGGCCGCGGCACAGGAAGAGGTCGAGGTCGCGCGGGTGGAGCGGAGCACCGCGGCTCCCATCCCCGCCGGAACCGACATCCCCGTCACGCTGAATCAGGACGTGACAGTCAAGGAGGACAACCTCGACAAGACGTACGAGGCGCAGGTCACCCGTGACGTGATCGTGGACGGCGACGTCGTGATCCGGCAGGGCGCGCCGGCGCAGGTGCGGCTGATCCGGAACGAGGAGAACTCGAAGCAGGCCACGCTCCGTCTCGCCCAGGTGCAGATCGATGGCGAGATGCGGCAGGTGTCCACCGAGAATGCGCGCGCGGACACCGAGAAGGATCGCGCGGGCACGGCGAAGAAGACCGGGATCGGTGCGGCGGCCGGCGCGGTGATCGGCGCGGTGACGGGCGTGGGCGTGCTGAAGGGCGCCGTGATTGGCGCCGGCGGCGGGTTGGCTTGGGGTCTCCTGAGCGGCCGCGACCGCGAGGTGGACCGTGGCACGCAGCTCGAGTTCGAGCTCAGCGAGACGGTCAACACCCGCTAACGCAGGACTCCCCAACATGCACGAGGCCCCGCCAGGTCCATGGCGGGGCCTCGTTGCATGCGGGATCCTGGGGACTAGATCTGAGGCGCCGGCGTCGCCGCGGGCTCCGGATATCCGACCACCGCGAGCACGATCCGGTGATGGATCGGGTCCACCTCGATGACCCGCAGATCCACCGGTTGTCCCTCCTTCACCGCGTCGCCCGGGTTCTCGATGTTGGGCACGCCGAGCTGCGACATAGGGACGAAGCCCTCGATGTCGTTGCCGACGTCCACCACCACGCCCTTGTCCATCAGACGGAGCACCGCGCCGCGAAGCTCCATCCCGATGGGGTACGTCTCCCCGATGCTGAGCCACGGATCGTCCTGCGCCTGCTTGAGACCCAGGGAGATCCGCTTGTTCTCGGCGTCGATGTTGAGAATGACGACGTCCACCGCATCGCCCTTCTTCACCACCTCCGACGGATGCTGTACCCGCTTGGTCCAGCTCATGTCGGAGATGTGGATCAGGCCGTCGATCCCCGGCTCGATCTCGACGAAGGCGCCGAAGCTGGTCAGGTTCCGGACCTTGCCGTTGATGCGAGTGCCCACCGGGTACTTGAGCGGGAGCACCATCCACGGGTCCTGCTCGGTCTGCTTCATGCCGAGCGAGATCTTCTCTTCGCTCTCGTCCACCTTGAGCACGACCGCCTCTATCGTCTCGCCGATGCTGACGATCTTCGACGGGTGGCGCACGTTCCGGGTCCAGCTCATCTCCGAGATGTGGACCAGCCCCTCGATTCCGGGCTCGATCTCGACGAACGCGCCGTAGTTGGTGATCGAGACCACCTTGCCCTGCACCCGCGTGCCGACGGGAAACTTGCCCGCGACGTCCTTCCACGGATACGTCTGGAGCTGCTTCATGCCCAGGCTGATGCGCTCGCGCTGCCAGTCGATGTCGAGGATCTTGACCTCGACCTCGTGGCCGATCTGCACCATCTCGGTGGGATGCGACACGCGGCCGTACGACATGTCCGTGATGTGCAGCAGGCCGTCGACACCACCCAGATCGATGAACGCGCCGAAGTCGGTGATGTTCTTGACCACGCCCTTCCGCACCTGGCCGACGGCGAGCTCCTTCATCAAGTGCTCGCGCTTGTGCGCCCGCTCGTTCTCGAGGATGACGCGGCGGCTCACGACGATGTTGCGCCGGCGCTTGTTCAGCTTGATGATCTTGAACTCGTAGGTCTGCCCGAGAAGCTCGTCGATGTTCGGCACGCGCCGGAGGGCGATCTGGCTGCCCGGCAGGAACGCGTCCACCCCCATCAGGTTCACGACCACGCCGCCTTTGATCTTCTTGATCAGGGTGCCTTCCACCGGCTGGTTGCTCTCGTGGGCGACGCGGATCCGCTCCCAGACCCGCATGAAATCGGCCTTCTTCTTGGAGAGGACGACCGCCCCCTCCTGGTCCTCGAGGTGCTCCAGGAAGACCTCGACCTCTTCACCCTCCTTCGGCCGCTCCTTGAACTCGTCGAGCGACACCGACCCCTCGGACTTGAAGCCGACGTCGAGGATGACGGCGTTTTCGGTGATGCGGAGGACCTTGGACTTCACGATCTCGCCTTCGGCGATCTGCGACATCGTGCCCTCGTACATCGAGAGCATCTGTTCGTAGTCCTGGTCGGAATACTCTTCGTCGTAGAGATCGGGGCGGACGCGGAGGCCCGTGGTGGAGACGAGCGGCTGCGGGGTGGAGTCGTGAATCTGCTGGTCGAGGGTGGCCAAAGGGCATTCCTTCTCACGGCCCGCGATCACGCGGCGCGGGGTTCGGGATGAGTGAATCCCCGCCCGGCGGAGGTGCCGGGAGAGGTAGCCTGGGATTATACATCCGGCATCCCCTCTCGGCAACCCCGGCCCTCACGCGTAAGTACGCACGCCAGCGAGGCTTGAACCCGGCTCAGTACCCCCGCGAACGCGCGAGCGCGACGATCCGGGCCACCTGCTCGGGGAAGTCGAGCTCGGTGGTGTCGAGCTCGATCGCGTCGTCGGCGCGACTGAGTGGGGCGACGGCGCGGCTGGAGTCGGCTCGGTCCCGCGCGGCCAACCGGTGAGCCTCCCGGGCGATCGCGGCTGGGTCGGCACTCGAACCCTGCTGCACAAGTCTTCTCGCAGCACGAGCTTGCGGCGTTGCCGTGAGAAAGACCTTGAGCTCGGCCTCGGGGAACACGACGGTGCCGATATCGCGGCCGTCCACCACCACATCCATCCCGGCGCGCACCATCGCGCGCAGCCGGCCGTTGATCCATTCGCGAATCACCGCCAGGGCGGACACCGCCGACACCTGCGCCGTCACCTCCTCGCTCCGGATCGCGGCATCCACCGGCTCGCCCGCATAGTAGGCGCTGAACCCGTGGCCGTCGGGCTGCAGCATGAGGCCGCGATCCTCGGCCGAACGCAGAATGGTCTCCGGATCGACCACGTCGAGCGGGTCGGCCCCAGCGGCGCCGCGCTGGCGGGCGAGCTCGAGCGCGACGAGCGTGACCCCGCGATACAGCGCCCCGGAGTCGAGATGCTGAAACCCGAGCGCCTCGGCCACCGACCGGGCGGTGCTCGACTTGCCGGACGCGGCCGGTCCGTCGATCGCGAGTACAGTGCCGCTCATCCGCCCCGCCGGCTCGCGAGCGAGCGGAGGGTCGCCGGAAAGTCGGGAAAGCTCACGTCGGCGCAGCGCATGTCATCGACGCGCACCTGGGCGCCGGGAAGCGTGCCCAGCACCGCGAACGCCATGGCCAGCCGGTGGTCGCCGGCGGTGCGGACGCTGCCGCGGGGCGGCGCGGCTCCGCCCTCGACGTGAAGATCGTCGCCGACCGCGGCGGCGTTCGCGCCCACGGCACGGAGATTGGCCGCGATCAATCCCAGGCGGTCGCTCTCCTTGACGCGGAGCTCGCCCACCTGGCGGAACACAGTCGTGCCCTTCGCGCGTGACGCCACCACCGCCAGCAGGGGGATTTCGTCGATGAGCGCGGGGATCTCCCCCGCCCCGACTTCGGTGGCGTGCTGCGCCGCGGGACCGGCGACCAGATCGGCGACCGGCTCGCCCTGGCGCAGCTCCTCGTTCTCGATGGCGATCGGGACGCCCATCCGGCGAAGCACGTGCACGAACCCGATGCGGGTCGGATTGACGCCGACCCCCTCGACGCGGAGCGTCCCCCCCTCCGCGAGCGCGGCGGCGCCGACGAGGAACGCCGCGGAGGATGGGTCGCCCGGGACCCGGAAGTCGAACGGCACCACCGACCCAGCCGGTGCGAAGTCGAGCCACCCGTCCCGTTCGCGCACGTCGTAGCCGAACGCGCGGAGCATGCGCTCGGTATGGTCACGCGACTGACCGTGCGGCTCCCGCAACGAGACCGTGACGCCCCCGGCCACGCCCGCGAGCAGCAGCGCGCTCTTGATCTGCGCGCTCGAGACGGGGAGCTCGTACTCGAGCGGCGTGAGCGGTCCTCCCCGCACGCCGAGCGGAAGCCCGTCGCGCCCGGCGATCTCCTCGAACCGGGCGCCCATCCGCCCCAGCGGCACGGTGACCCGGCGCATTGGACGGCGCCGCAGCGAGGCATCGCCGCTGACCACCGCGCTGAACGGATGAGCCGCGAGCAGGCCCAGGATGAGCCGAGTGGTGGTGCCCGAATTGCCGCAGTCCAGCCGAGCGGCCGGCCGGCGGAAGCGGCCCCGGCCGCGCACGATCACCGTAGCGCCGGGACGCAGCGCCCCCAGCTCGGTCCCCAGCTGGCGGAGCACTCGCGCGGTGGACCGCGCGTCGAGTGACGTGAGGGCGCCGTCGATGCGACTCGTGCCGCGGGCGAGCGCCGCGAACATGAGCGCCCGGTGCGTGAGGCTCTTGTCGCCCGGGACTGCGACGCTGCCGTCGACGATCATCGGTCGAGTGAGCGCCGGAACGCTGTGGCAGGTGCGAGGAGTGCGCGCAATCCGGCTTCGTCGCCGCGAACCACGAGGTCGCGGAGCTGCTCCAGCCGGGCCCCCGTATCCTCGAGCGCGGCGACCACTGCGTCGCGGTTCTGAAGGAAAATGTCGATCCAGAGATCCGGGTTGCTGGCCGCGAGCCGGGTCGCGTCGCGCGCCCCGGTCCCGAACGCGGAGGGCGGAGCGCCGCGGTCCGCGAGGACGCGAGCGAGCGTGTACGCCACCGCCTGGGGCAGATGACTGGTCCAGGCGAGCTGGCGATCGTGCTCCACCGCGTCCAGGTGCACCGGCGTGGCCTCCATGATCGTCGTCCAGAACGCGGCGATCCGGCGGGCCGCTTCCTGCCCGTCCGGGCCGGTGGGGCAGACATACACGACACAGCCCCGCAGCAGATCCGGCGCCGCATAGCCGAACCCCGAGCCGTGCGTGCCGGCGAGCGGATGTCCACCGGCAAAGCTCGCGTCGAGCCCGGCGGCCCGCGCGCGCGCGACCACGCACGCCTTCACGCTGGCGACGTCCGAGAGGACCGCGCCCGGCTCGAGTCGCGGGGCGAGACGGTCGATCAGCGCCAGGGTCGCCCGCGGGGGTGCCGCGAGCAGCACGACATCCACCCCGCGAAGGGCCGCCTCGGCGCTCGGCGCGAGGGAGGTGACCGCCCCCGCCGACTCGGCGGCCCGCGCGTCCTCTTCATCCGGCGTGTACCCGACGACCCGCGGCACCCCGGCGCGACGAGCCCGCCACGCGACTGAACCGCCGATCGCGCCCAGGCCGATGACGGCGAGAGACTCGAAGATGTCGTGTTGAATGGCGGATCGCTCGTGGTTTGGGACGGCAGGCGGGAATCGTACCCACACGCCGTGGCATTCTCAACGGAACCCGCGCCGGGGAA
Organism: Gemmatimonadales bacterium; assembly: GCA_050733215.1. Lineage (GTDB taxonomy): Bacteria > Gemmatimonadota > Gemmatimonadetes > Gemmatimonadales > GWC2-71-9 > DASQPE01. The sequence goes on along the minus strand of JBOHSN010000031.1, from coordinate 27,165 downwards.
CCCGCGCCGGCGTTCGGGCGTGGCGAAGCGCGAGGGTCCGCTGGTGCATTCAGCGCCGCGCGAGCGGCCCGGCGGAGCAAGCACGCCTCGGCCGATCGCGGCCACAGCGCGAACCCGCTGCGGGCCCGACGGTTAGTTGGACTGGGGGCGGAGCGGTGAGAGCGAGGGGCAAGTGGCCCAAGTATTGCTCGTTAAACGGCTTGAACCCGCAGCATCATCCCCTGTGGAGCGTCCGATGGCCGAACCGACATCCACTGCCCAGACGCCGAGCCCTGCCGCGCCCCGCCCGGTCGGGAAGCAGGCGTTGCTCGAGGCCGCGCAGGAGGTCGTCCGCAAGCAGGCGGAGCAGCGCAGGGCGGAGCTCGAGGCGGAGCGGCGGGCGCGCTCCCGGATCTCGCCGATCGTGGCCGTCGGGTCCGCGGTCATCCTGGTGATCGGGGCCTACGTCGCGGTCGAGCGGCCGACCTGGATCTTCCCAAAGCCGCCGGCCGTGGAGAGCGCCGAGGTACGCGAGGCGAGCCTCCGTATCGGCATGGCATCTACCACCCAGCGGATCGAGAAGTTCCGGCAGGCGCGCCGGAGGCTGCCGCGCACGCTGGCCGAGACCGGCGGCACGCTGCATGGCATCCGCTATGAGCGCAGCGACTCGCTGACCTACACGCTTCGCGGCAACGCGGGTGACGTCGCCCTCACCTTCCGCTCTACCGATTCGCTGCGGGCGTTTGTGGGCGGCAGCTTCGAGGTCATCGCCCGGAGGAACGGCCGATGAAACGCCCCAATCGCCGCGGCTTCACGGTGATCGAACTACTCACCGTCCTGATCGTGATGGCCGTGCTGGCCTCGATGATGGTCCTGCGGTTAAGCGACCTCAAGAATCGGGCGATTTCGACCAAAGCGACGACCGATATGGACATGGTGCGCAAGGCGGGTTATGCGCGCTTCTACGACACGGGTGCGTGGCCGGCCGGCGGCGGGGTCGGGGTGGTCCCCGGCGATCTGATGCCGTACCTGCCGAACAGCTTTACGTTCGTCCGATCCGAGTACACGCTCGAGTGGGAGAACGTCGCTCCCCCGGGCGGTGGCCCGAGCACCTCGTACCAGGTGGCGGTGCGGCTTACGTCGTCGAACGCGCGCCTCATGCAGACGCTGGCGCAGACCATGGGGAACCGCTCGCCCTACATCATGATGGGGAACGAGCTGGTCGTCATCGTGGTCGGCCCCGACGGCCGGATCTGATCGCGTGCGACCCTTGACGCTCGCCGGCATTGCCCTGATCGCGGTCGGCCTGTTCGTGGCCGTGCGGGGCGTCAGCTACCGCTCGGAGCGGAGCGTGTTCAAGGTGGGCGAGATCGAGGCGTCCATCCAGGAGGAACGGGCGGTGCCGCCCTGGGCCGGCGTCGTGGGCGTGGTCGCGGGCGTCCTGCTCATCCTCGCCGACCGGCGTCGCCGGTAGCCTCCCTTTCCAGCAGCTTCAGAAATTCCTTCACCGGCTCTAGCGCGGTCGGGTATCGCGGATCCATCCGCTCCAGCGTTTCGACGACCACCTCGGCGACCAGCACGTCGCGCAGCGCTTTCCGATCCGCCGGCACGACATACCAGGGCGCCCACACCGTGCTCGTCAGCCGAATGGCGTCGCCGTAGGCCGCCGTGTAACCGTCCCACCGCTCGCGTGCCTTGAGATCGCCGGGGTTGAACTTCCAGTTCTTGTCCGGATCGCGCAGCCGGTCCATCAGCCGCCGCCGCTGCTCGTCCCGCGAAATGTGCAGGCAGAACTTCAGGATGGTGACGCCGTTGTCGGCCAGGTGCCGCTCGAAGGCGTTGATCTGGTCGTACCGCGCGCGCCAGACCTCCTCGGGCACGAGGCCCTGCACCCGCACCACGAGCACGTCCTCGTAGTGCGAGCGGTTGAAGACGCCGATCATGCCGCGGGGGGGCACGCGCTGGTGCACGCGCCACAGGTAGTCGTGGCTCAGCTCGAGCGGGGTCGGTGCCTTGAAGCTCGTCACCTCGACCCCCATCGGATTCAACGGGCCGAACACGTGTCGGATCGCCCCGTCCTTGCCACCCGTATCCCGCGCCTGCAGCACGACGAGAAGCGCCCTTCGACTCTCGGCGTAGAGCGCGGCCTGGCGCCGGGCCATCCGCTCACCCAGGTCGACCAGCTCCGCCCGCAGGTCCTTCTTGTTCGCCCCGTCGGATGGCGGCGCGGCTGCGGCATCATCGAGCGCCGGGGTCGTGCCGAGCGGTACAGGGGCGAGACGCATGGAGCTCTCCGGTCTGGCCGTCCTTAGCCCGGCGGCCGGGTGACCAGCAGGGAAACCGGCAGCGGGTCGAACAGGTCCGCGACGTCGAGGCCGCCCTCGTCGGCGGTGATCTCGGCGCCGGAGAGGACGTGTTCGAGCGGACCGGTGGCGGTGCCCGGCGGCAGGAGCACGCGGGTGCCGGTCCAGAACTCACGGGGAGGCGGCAGCGCATCGGCCGGACGTAGCTGACGCGTGATGAGCCTCGGCACCGTGGCCACGGCCGCGGCCGGGCCGCTCCGGCGGCGAAAGGCGAACACGTGCCCGGCCGCCGGGCCCGAGACTTCGAGCGCCTCATACCCGCCGCCGGCAAAGAGCTCGGGGTTCGCCGCACGCGCCTGCAGGAGCCGGTGCATCACGTGGAGCTTGATCCGGCCGTCCTCCGGCACGCGGAGGGCCTCTGACAGGAACCGTGCCCGCCCGCCGGCGTCGGCGAATCCCGCCGCCACATCCGCGAGCAACGCCGCTCGCCGTGCGTAGTCGACCGGGCGCCGGTTGTCCGGATCCACCAGGAGGAAGGTCCAGAGTTCGTCGCCCTGGTAGATGTCGGGCGTCCCCGGCGACGCGAGCTGCAGCACGGTGCGCGCGAGGGCGTTCCACATTCCGGGCCGGCTGATCCGGGTGGCGAACGCCGCCACGTCGTCCACGAACTCCGGGGCAAGGTCGAGCGAGAGGACGGCGCTCGTGAATTCCTCGAGCGCCCGTTCGAACTCGACGTCGGGGTCCACCCAGGAGGTTTGTTCCTTCGCCTCGCGCGCGGCCTTGAGCACGTAGGCGGCGACGCGCTCCTGGAACTGCGCCAGGGACGCGCGGTCATCGGCGCCCGGCGCGCGCACGGGCCGCCGGCCCGGCGCCATGAGCTCGAGCGGCCAGGCGCCGACGAGCGTCTGGTACAGCAGGTACTCGGTATTCGCGTCCGGAAGAAGTCGCCCGCGAATCGCGGCCCGATGCTCGCGGTTCCAGCGGCGCCAGCGGTATACGGACTCTTCCCACTCCTCGGGCAGCTCCGTGAGCACGTCGAGCCGTGACCGCACGTCCGCGGAGCGCTTGGTGTCGTGGGTGGTGACGGCGAGCATCGCGGCCGGCCAGCAGGCTGCACGGTGCACGCTGGCCTGGTGCAGCGCACACGGCGCATCGGCGAGCGGCGCCTCGGGGTCGCCGCCCACCTCGTTGCGCGAGAGCAGCGGCACGTACACATAGAAGGCCGTGTCCTCGACGCCCTTCGCAGTCGCCGGCCCGCTGACCTGCTGGAACCGCTGCACGAACCGCCGGCGCGGCCCCTCGCGCTCGGGCGTGCGCATGGCCGGGTCGGTCCCCAGGAGCGCCCCCGACAGAAGATCGAGCGCGCGCGGGGTCGCGCGGCCGCCGGCGCGCGCCGCGGCGATGGCACGCTCGAGCAGCGCCCGGTCCTCGGTCACGGGCTCGGGCTGGCGGTCGTCCACGTACGTGCGGTAGACGGGGAGATAGACGATCGTCTCCACGATCGCCCCGGCCAGTTCGTGCGGCACGAGCGGCGGGCCCGGCCCACGGGTCGCAATCCGGAGCAGCCGGTGCGCCAGGCGCCGGACGCCCGCGGAGAGTCCCGCATGAAGCACGCGACGCTTGCCCGCCTCGGCCACCGCGGCGAACGGCACCCGCTGCCGGGTGGTCCGGCGGTAGTCGCGCTCGATCTGCTCGGCGCCCGACGGCGCGAGAAATATGGCCTCCGCCTGGTTGAGGAAGTCGTATCCGGTGGTACCGGCCACGGGCCATTCGTCGCGGAGCCGCTCGCCCCTTGAAAGGATCTTCTCCGCGAAGATCGGCGGAGCCCGCGTCTCGCGATCGCCGAACGCTTCGCGCGCGAGCCGCTCCGCGTAGCCCAGCGGGTCGAGCAGCCCGTCGGGATGATCCACCCGGAAGCCCTGCACCCATCCCGACCGCACCCAATCGAGCACCAGCGCGTGGCTCTGCGTGAAGACCTCCGGGTCCTCCATATGCAGCGCCACGAGGTCGTTCACGTCGAAGAAGCGCCGGTAGTTGATCTCGCGGGCGGCGCGGCGCCAATAAACCAGACGATAGGGCTGAGCGTCGAGGAGCTCCTGCATGCGCTCGGGCCCGCTCTCCCCTTCCGACCAGGTGGCGGCGGCCCGCTCGATCCGCCGCCGCGCCTCGGGCACCAGCGCGCTGAGCTTGCGGAGCCGCCTGAGACTCTCCCCCGCGAGACGACGGCGGCGGGCGACGGCGTGCGGAGCGCGCGCGCTCCGGCGCGGCATTCGCTCCAGCAGTGCCACGATCGCCGTGAGCTCCTGGGTGCCGGGATGCGCCGGGCCAAGCTCGGCGGTGGCGGCTGCGAGCGCCGCGGTGAGCACCGGCGGGTAGCTGCCGGGATCCAGCGGAAACGAGCGCTCCCAGTAGCGCAGCCGAAGCACTCCCTGCTCCAGCGCGACGGAGAGCTCGCCCCGCCGCACCGCTCGCTGCAGCACGTCACCCAACACCGGGAGGAGCACGCGCCGGTGCAGCCCACGCTCCCCGACGCGCCATTCGATGTCGAACCAGCGCGCGTACGGCGAAGCGGGTCCGTGTGTCAGCACATCCTCCCACCGCCAGTTCTCCCGGGACGCGGCCATGTGGTTCGGCACGATGTCCACCACCAGGCCCATGCCGTGCGCATGGAGCGCGCCGACCAGGCGCTCGAGCTCGTGCTCGTCGCCCAGCGCCGGCGCCAACACGCTCGGATCCACGACATCGTAGCCGTGCTGACTGCCTTCACGGGCGCGGAGCAGCGGCGAGCTGTGAATGTGGGTGATCCCGAGCCGGGCGAGGTACGGGACCAGCGCTCGCGCTTCCGCGAGGGTAAACCCGCCGTGGAGCTGGAGCCGGTAGGTGGCGAGGATGCGGGCGGGCGCGGCGCTCACCGCTCTTCCCGGAAGCCCAGCAGCACGAGGGAGTGAGCGGCGACGGGCACCGCCCCTCGAGGCACCCGCGACCCGTGCTGAGACGTATTGACCAGCTCGACCCAGTGCCCCCGCTGCGTGATGCGCGGCATCGCGAACGTGCGTGAGCGGCCGCTTCCGTTGAGCAGGAGCAGGATGGTATCGCCGATGAAGGTGCGGCCGCGCTCGTCCAGCTCATCGGTGGCCCGCCCGCGCACCAGCATGCCCAGGACGTGATTGTGGGGCTGGGCCCAGTCCGCCTCCGTCATCGCGTGGCCATCGGGATTGAGCCAGGTCAGGTCTCGGCCCCGCCCTTCGTTGAGGTCGAGGTGACGGAAGTAGGTCCGCCGGCGAAGCACGGGGTTGTCGCCGCGGATGCGCAGCACACGGCGGGTGAACTCGAGCAGCTCGCGCTCCGCCGGCCCCAGATCCCAGTCCACCCAGGTCAGCTCGTTGTCCTGGCAGTAGGCGTTGTTGTTCCCCCGCTGGGTGCGCCCCAGTTCGTCGCCGTGCGAGAGCATCGGGACGCCCTGGGAGAAGGCGAGCGTCGCGAGGAAGTTCCGCTTCATCCGCTCGCGGATGCGCACGATGTGAGGCGCGTCGGTCGGGCCCTCCACGCCCCAGCTGCGGCTCAGGTTGTGATCATGGCCGTCACGGTTGTCTTCGCCATTCGCCTCGTTGTGCTTGCGCTCGTAGCTCACCAGGTCGCTCAGGGTGAACCCGTCGTGGCAGGTCACGAAGTTCACGCTGGCCTGGGGCGGCCGCTGGCTGGCCTGGAACAGGTCGCTGCTCCCGGCCAGCCGCGACGCGAGCCCGGGCACGCGGCCCTGGTCGCCGCGCCAGAACCCGCGGACGGTGTCGCGGTACTTGTCGTTCCACTCGGACCAGCCGATGGGAAAGCGGCCCACCTGGTAGCCGTCCGGCGCCAGATCCCACGGCTCCGCGATGAGCTTGACGTTCGAGAGCAGCGGGTCCTGGCGCACGACGTCGAAGAACTTGCCGAACGGATTGAACCCATCCGGTTCCCGGGCCAGCACCGGCGCGAGGTCGAAGCGGAGGCCGTCCACGTGCATGTCCCGCACCCAGTAGCGGAGGCTGTCCATGACGAGCTGCATCGTCCGCGAGTGACGGAGATCGAGCGCGTTGCCGCAGCCGGTGGGATCGGAGTAGAAGCGTGGATTGGAGGAGTCGAGCCGATAGTAGGCGGCGTTGTCGATCCCCTTGAAGCACAGCGTCGGGCCAAGGTGATTCCCTTCCGCCGTGTGGTTGTAGACCACATCGAGGATCACCTCGATGCCGGCATGGTGAAGCCGCTTCACCATGGACTTGAACTCGGAGACCTGCTGGCCGAGGCCGCCGGTGGCGTAACGGACCTCGGGGGCGAAGAAACCGATCGAGCTGTAGCCCCAGTAGTTGGTGAGCCCGTGCTCGCGCAGGTGCCGCTCCGTCACGAAATGGTGCACCGGGAGGAGCTCGACCGCGGTCACGCCCAGGCGGTGCAGGTGGTCGATGATGGGATCGGTCGCGAGCCCGAGGTAGGTACCGCGCAGCGACTCGGGCACCTCCGGGTGGCGCATGGTCATCCCGCGCACGTGGCACTCGTAGATCACCGTCCGGTTCCATGGCGTGCGGGGCGGACGGTCGTCGCCCCAGGAGAAGGCCGATTCCACCACCACACACTTGGGCATCGACCCGGCGCTGTCCCGCGCGTCGGGCGCCAGATCGTGGTCCGGGTGGCCGATCACGTAGCCCTGCAGCGTGTCGTTCCACCGTATCCTCCCGCTGATCGCGCGTGCGTAGGGGTCGAGCAGCAGCTTGGCCGGATTGAACCGGTGGCCGCGCTCGGGCTCATACGACCCGTGGACCCGATACCCGTAGAGCTGTCCCGGTCGGACGTCGGGCAGATAGGCATGCCAGATCTGATCGGTCCGCTCGCGGAGCCGGATCCGCTCCCGCTCACGGGCATCGTCGGGCCGCTCGAAGAGGCAGAGCTCGACGCGGCTGGCATGCTCGGAAAAGATCGCGAAGTTGGTGCCCTCGCCGTCCCAGTGGGCGCCGAGGACACTGTTCGATCCCGGCCAGACCCGGGTCACGGCAGGCGCGGTGAAGTCATCATGGGTGAAGGTAGGCGCTGCCGGGAGCCGGCGGAACGGGCGGGCTCACACCCCGCCCGGTCGTCAATCGGCCGATTTCCGGTAGCGGAGCACGGCGAGCGTGAGGACGGCCGCACCCCCTGCGGCCAGGCCCAGCATCGGGGGGCCCACGGTCTCCACGCCCGCGCCCCGCACGAGCACCGACCGCATGATGAACACGAAGTGCTTGACAGGATTGACCTCCGCCACGCGCTGGGCCCAGTCCGGCATCGAGTCCACCGGCGTGAACAACCCGCTCATTAGCAGGAAGATCAGGATCACGAAGAAAGCGACGAACATCGCCTGCTGCTGCGTTCGCGTGACGGTGGAGATCCAGAGTCCCAGGCCAAGCACGACGATTAGATAGATCATCGCCGCGAGATAGACCAGCAGCAGGCTGCCGCGCATCGGGATGCCGAACACCAGTTTCCCGATCGCCAGCCCGATCGAAAAGATGACGAGGGAGAGCAGCCAGAACGGAATGAGCTTGGCCGCGATGAACTGGACCTTCGTCATCGGCGTGACGTTCAGCTGCTCCAGCGTGCCGAGCTCGTTTTCCCGGGTGATGTTCTGCGCCGTGAGCAGCAGACCGATGATGGTGGTGAGCGACACCATGAGCGCGGGGACCATCCAGTGCTTGTAGTTCCGGGTCGGGTTGTACCAGCGCTGGGTCCGGAGATCGAGCGGCGCCACCCGGGGGGCCGCGCTCGATTTCCCTCGGGCCGCGGGGAGGGTCTGATCCAGCTCCGTGGCGTAGGAGGTGAGAATTGCGTTGGCGTAGGACTGGACGATCCCCGCGGTCGCCCCCTCTTCTGCGTTCAGGATGAGCTGCACCGGGGCCCGCCCCCGCCGGACCAGGTCCTCCTCGAACCGGCGGGGGATGTGGAGCACGGCCGTCACCTCGCGGTCGAGCAGCGCCTGGTCCACTCCGGCGTCGCTCGGCTCGTAGCGCACGATCCTGAACTGCCGCCCGCCCTGGAGCCGCTGCACCAGCCCTGCCGAGACGGTGGTCCGATCCTCGTCCACCACCAGCATTCCCACCCGCTTTACATCGAAGGTGGCCGCGTTGGCCAGCACCAGCAGCTGTATCACCGGGATCAGGAAGATCTGGAACACCGTGGTGTGGTCCCGGAAAATCTGGAGGAACTCCTTCCGGACCAGGAAGAAGATGGTGCGCATCGCTCAGCCCAACCGGATCGCAAGGCCACGCGATCCCCTGACCAGCAGGAACATGGTCATCCCGATGAGAATCAGGGTCTCCTGCCAGAGCGTCGCGAGGCCGGCCCCCTTGAGCATGATGCCCCGCACGATGGTCAGGAACCACCGGGCCGGCACTACGTAGGACAACCATTGCAGCGGCCGGGGCAGCGAGTCGAGCGGGAAGATGAACCCCGACAGCAGCAGCGTCGGCATCATGAGCCCCGCCAGCGCGGCGATCATGGCGGTCCGCTGGTTCGGCGCCTTGGTGGAAATCACGATGCCGAGCGCCAGCGCGGTGACGATGTACAGACTGCTTTCGGCGAGCAGCAGCCCGAGGCTACCCCGCAGCGGCACCCCGAACACGGTCCACGCGGCCACCAGCACCAGCAGCACGCTGACGAAGCCGAGCACGATATAGGGCATGACCTTGCCGGCCACGATCGCGGTGGGACGGATCGGCGAGACCAGCAGCATCTCCATGGTGCCGGCCTCCTTCTCCCGCGTGATCGAGATGGCGGTCATCAGCGCCGACACGATGGTGAGCACGAACGCGAGCAGTCCGGGCACGAAGAGGTGGGCGCTCTCCAGGGTCGGGTTGTACCGCATGCGGGTCTCGGCCTCGATCCGGAGCGCGCCGGCGGCCGGCACCGCGTCGCGGTACCAGCGCTGCACGATCGCGGTGGCATAGCCTTGCATGATGCCACCGGTGTTCGGGTCGCTGCCGTCGGTGAGCAACTGAACCGGCAGGGAGTCTCCCCGGCCCAGCCGACGCTCCACGTCGCGGGGCAGCACCAGGGCCTGCCGGATCGACCCCCGGCGGAACTGCAGCTCGAGCTGCCGGGTGCTCGACGCGACCCGGACGAGGTGGAAGCGATCGGAGGCGGCGATCCGCTCGCGCAGCTCGTTGGTGGCGACGTCGGGGGTCGGGTCCACGATCGCGATCGCGATGTCCCGCACGTCGGTGCGCACCGCGAAGCCGAAGATCAGCACCTGGATCACCGGGAACAGGATCAGGATCGCCAGCGTCTGCCGGTCCCGCAGCAGGTGGAGCGTCTCCTTCCGCACGAACCCCAGGAACGCCTTCACGCGGCCGCTCCCGGGCGGATGAGCTGGAGGAACACGTCGTCCAGCGTCGTGGCGCCGACCGCGTTCCGCACCTCCGCGGGGGTGCCCATCGCGGCGATGGCCCCATTCACCATGATGGAGATTCGCCGGCAGTACTCCGCCTCGTCCAGGTAATGAGTGGTGATCAGCACGCTGGTGCCCTCGGCGGCGGTCTCATAGATCAGTTCCCAGAACCGGCGCCGGGTGATGGGATCCACCCCGCTGGTCGGCTCGTCCAGGAAGACCACGGTGGGACGGTGCAGCAGCGCCACGCAGAAGGCCAGCTGCTGCTTCCAGCCGAGCGGGATCTCCCGCACGAGATCGTCGCCGGCATGCTCCAGGCCGATCCGGGCGAGGATGTCGCCGGTGCGGCTGGCGATGTCCCGATTGCTGACCCCGTAGATGCCACCATACAGCGTGATGTTCTCCTGGACGGTCAGATCCTCGTACAGGGAAAACTTCTGGCTCATGTATCCGATCCGGCGGCGCACCTGCTCCGCCTGGGTCCGGATGTCGTAGCCGGCCACGGTCGCCGATCCCGAGGTGGGCTGGAGCACGCCGATGAGCATGCGGATGGCGGTCGTCTTCCCTGCGCCGTTCGCGCCCAGGAACCCAAATACCTCGCCCGGCTCCACCTGGAAGGTGATCGCGTCCACCGCGGTGAAGCTGTCGAAGCGGCGGGTGAGCGCACGAGCGTCGATCGCGTACTGGCTCATGCGGCCCGCTCCTGGGCCATGTACCACATGAAGGCGTCCTCGATGCTCGCGTTGATCGGGGCCATCGACACTCCGGAGAGCCCGGCCGATTCGACGTGCGCGGCCAGCTCCCGGGCGATGAGCTCGGGGGCGGCGTCCCGCCGGGCGTCGGTGTAGTGGAGCGCTTCGCCGAAGGGCCAGACCGCCGCGGCGTGGGGGAAGCGCCGGAGCGCACCGAGCAGGCCGAGGATGTCGGGGCCGCGCACGGCGAAGAGCGGCCGGGGATAGCCGCGGCTGATCTCGGCGGGCCGGTCAGTGACCAGCAGCCGCCCGGCCTGCATCAGGCTCACCCGGTCGCACCGGCTCGCCTCGTCCATGTAAGGGGTGGAGACCACGATCGGGAGCCCCTCCTTGCGCAGTCGCCCCAGCAGGTCCCAGAACTCCTTCCGCGAGACGGCGTCCACCCCGGTGGTGGGCTCGTCGAGGAACAGGATCTCGGGGCGATGGACTAGGGCGCAGCAGAGCGCGAGCTTCTGCTTCATGCCGCCCGAGAGCGCGCCGGCGCGCCGCCCGGCGAACCGCTCGAGCTGGACCCAGATCGGCGCGATCGTCTCCCGCGCCTCCGCCACCGTGGTGTTGAACAGCGCGGCGAAGAAGGCGAGGTTCTCGGCGACGCTCAGGTCGGGATAGAGCGAGAAGCGGCCCGGCATGTACCCGATCCGCGTCCGCAGGTCCCAGAGCTCCCGGACGACGTCGCGCCCCAGCACCTGCGCCATCCCGGCGTCGGGCAGGAGCAGGGTGACCAGGATCCGGAACAACGTGCTCTTGCCGGCGCCGTCGGGACCGATGATGCCGTAGAGCTCGCCGGGAGCGACCTCGAACGAGACCTCCCGGAGCGCCGCGTTGTCGCCGAACCGACGCACCAGGCCTCGCGCCTCGACTGCGGGCCCGTCACTCATCGCCCTCGCCCTCCGGCGCGATCAGCAGCTCACCAGGCATCCCGATTCGGAGCCTGCGGTCGGGATTGGCCACGGCGACCTTCACCGCATACACCTGGTCGACGCGCTCGTCGCGGGTCTGGATCGGCGTCGGGGTGAACTCGGCCGCGGACGCGATCCAGGTGACGCGGCCGGGCAGCGTGGCGATCGAATCCGACTGGTCTACGCCCACCGTCACCTGCTGTCCCAGGCGGAGCTGGCTGAGCTGGGCGTGGCTCACGTAGGCGCGGAAGATGAGCGAGTCCAGTGAGGCCAGCTTGAACAGCGGCTGCCCCGGCTGCACGAACTCCCCCGGCTCGACGTACCGTGCGAGAACGGTTCCGTCCAGCGGGCTGGTGACACGGCTGCGCGCGAGGCGGTCATCGATCGACGCCACTTGGGCGTCGAGCGCGGCGACCTCCTGGACGGCGCTGCGTCGAGCGGCCTGGGCGCCGGCCAGCTGTTCCCGGACCACTCGCGCGTCGCGCTCGGCCCGGTCGCCCTGCTGCGCGGTCGCTGCCGCCGCCTTCAGCAGCCGCTCGGTGCGGGCCAGCTCGCGATCGGCGATGCTGCGCTGAACTTCCAGCGCCGCGATATTGGTTCTCGCCTCCTCTGCCCGGGCAGCCGCGGCCGCCCGGCGGGCCACCAACGCCTGCCGCTCGAGGAGCAGGGGGATGGTGTCCACCACGCCCACCACCGTGTTCTTGGCCACCCGGTCGCCCTCTTCCAGTCCGAACGAGAGGAGCCGGCCACCGACCTCCGCGGCCACGGTCACCTCCGTCGCCTCGAAGTTGCCGTAGGCGTCCGCGTTCTCGTTCCGGCAGGAGACCAGCGCGACGGTCCCGAGGAGGAAGGCGACGGGCGCGATCGAACGGCGGTACCGGAAGCTCATGGTCTGTCGCTCGGTCTGCGGGGCGTAAGCCCCAGGGTGGTGAGATACGACGACCGCGCCCGGGCCAGCTCGACCCGATGGCGCTCCAGGGTCAGCCGCGCCTCGAGTACGTCGGTGCGCGTCTCTACGTAATCCGCGGTGGTGATGGCCCCTTCGTCGTACTGAGCCCGCGCCTGCTGCTCGACCTCGGTGCGCAGCGCAACCACCCGCTCGTCGTCGGCGAGCGCCGCCTTGAGCCGGGCGATCTCCTCGAGATCCACCGCCACGGCGCGAGCCAGGCTCCGGCCCAGCGCCTGCTCCTCGGTCTCCACCACGTCCTGCTGCAACCGGAACGCCGCCATCTTCCGCCGGGCCGAGCGCCAGGTCCAGGGCCTCCACTCGACCCGCAGCCCCGCCTGCCAGAACGCATCCGACGAGCTGCGGAACTGGTCGAGCCCCGGCAACCCGAGACCGGCCTGGCCGAACGCGTACAGCCGGGGCTTGTTCTCCGCGGTGGTGTACGCCGCCTCCCGGTCGAGCCGGAACCGCGACTGACGGAACCGGTCGAACTCAGGGCGCAGGCGCAGCGCTGCCACGCTGGACAGATCGACCGGCTGCGTCCGCTCCGGTTCGTCGCTGGGCAGCACGAGCACGGCGGTCGTATCGATCCGCCGGCCGACCAAGGCGGCCAGAATCGCGAGGGATGCACGCCGCGACGCGCGCGCTTCGTCCCGCTGGAGGCTTGCCCGCACCTGCTCCGCCTCGATCTCCGCCGCGTCACGTCCGAGGGCCGTGCCTGCCTCGACGCGGGCGCGGACCGCCGACAGCCGGGCGTCGAGATCGACGACGAGCGCGTCGTACTCCGCCGATCGCTTCTCCAGCAGGAACGCCGAGAAGAAGGCAGCGTTCACTTCGGACCGGAGTCCGTAGAGCGCCACGTCTACGCCCGCCTGCGACTCCGCATGGCGCGCCTCCTCCAGCTCGCGCCTCCGCGCCACCTCGCCCCCGTCGTAGAGCCGCTGCGTCAGGTCGAGCGTCGTCTGCCAGCGGTCCTTGGGCAGATCGGGCAGCGTCACCCCGGGGACGCCGAGACTCGGCCGGGTAACGTCGCTCTGGTGCGACGCGTACCCATTGATTTCAACCTGTGGCAGCCGGTCCGAGTCGATCACCGCGAGGCGCAGATCGTTGGCGGCCCGCAACAGGCCGCGCTGATTGGCCCGGGGATCGCTCCGGAGCGCCGCCTCCTGCAGTTGCTCCACGTTGATGGTGTCCTGGGCGTACGCAACGCGCCCCACCAGCGTCAGCGCAGATACTACAAGCAGAAGCGCGCGTCTCACGGCCGTAGCCCTGCCAGGAAGAAGTCGGGGAGGAGGCGCCTCCGCTCCTCCAGAAAGGCGGTCCAGCGCGACGGCTCGAGTGCCAGGAGGGCGCCGAGGGCCGGCCGGATCGCGAACGGGAACACCAGCAGTGCCATGAGGTTCGCCACGAACTGCTCCGCGCTGATCGGGCGCATCCTGCCGGCCTTGGCGGCCTCGCGCAGCTGCCGGCGCAGCACGTCGAGCGGCGCCCCGCCCTGGCGCTGGAACACGCGCGCCACCCGGTCCGGCTCGGCGTGCATCTCCGAGACGACGTAGCCGGCGAGATAGGGGCGCGCGGAGTGGAAGTCGATCTGCTCCCGCACGATGTCGCGCACCTTCTGCTCAATGGTGCGGTTGGGGTCGGCGAGGATGCCGAAGATCCGTGGCAGGAGGGTGCCGGTCGCCCGCTCGAAGATGGCGTCGGCGAGGGCGGCCTTGGTGCCAAAGTAGTAGTGGACCAACGCCTTGTTGACGCCCGCCTCGTCGGCGATCTCCTGGGTGCGGCTGTTGGCTGTGCCCTTCCGGAGGAAGACGGCGTGCGCGGCGTCGAGGATCCGCTCCCGGGTCTCGAGGTCGGCGGCGGGTCCGGGGGCCGGCAGTTTTGACCGTTTGGTTGAACTGGGTGGTTTAACCATGTGGTTAATATGGCGCCGCGAGCCGATCTGTCAAGAGCCGACCGACGGGCCCGGCTCCCGGCGCCGACCGGCCTGCCCCGCGCCCGCACGCGCAAACCCCGGGGCGCCGCATTACATTCGCCCCACGTCTTCCTTCCCGGAGCACCGATGCTGCAGCAGCGCGAGCGGGGCGACGAGTCCCGCACCACCATGTCCCCGGATGTCCTCGGCGAGCGGCTCCTCAAGGCCCGCACCATCATCATCAGCGGCGAGGTCACCCAGCGGCTGGCCGCGAGCGTGATGGGCCAGCTCCTGGCGATGGCCGCCGACTCGAGCGACGACATCACGATCTACGTGAACTCGCAGGGCGGGCATGTCGAGGCCGGGGACACCATCCACGACGTGATCCGGTTTATCAAGCCGCGGGTGCGGATGGTCGGCACCGGCTGGGTGGCGAGCGCCGGCGCGTTGATCTACGTCGCCGTGCCGCGGGAACAGCGGTACTGCCTGCCGAACACGCGCTTCCTGCTGCACCAGCCCGCGGGCGGCTCGGGCGGCACTGCGAGCGACATCGAGATCGAGGCCAAGGAGATCCTTCGGATGCGCGACCGGCTCAACCGGATCTTCGCCCGGGAAACCGGGCAGCCGCTGGAGCGGATCGAGGAGGACACCCACCGCAACTTCTGGCTGGACGCCTCGGCGGCGGTACGTTACGGCCTCGTGGGCAGGATCGTCGAGCGCGCCACCGAGATCGACAACGGCGGCCCGCCCGCCTGAGCGGCGGGCCGCCGGAGGTCAGTCCCGCACCGGCGCCACGCGGTAGACGATCCAGAGCATGGCCGCCGAGATGAGGACGTGTGGAAGGTTGAGCAGCACGTCGTCGATCCAGGGCTTCTCGTTGAACAATCCGTAGGTCAGGAAGAAGACCGCGTCCAGCGCGTAGTAGAAGCCGAACGCGGTGAGAAAGAGCAGCGAGAGCTTCCGGGACGTGGCGCCGGCGAGGAGAGCCGCGAGCGCGGTCACGCCATGCGTGATGTCGTCGAGCAGCGTGAGGCGGAACAGCCCCCACTGCACCCGTTCCCCGCCCTCGACCGTGTAGAACGTCGGGACGTATCCGCTCACAACCACGAACGCGAACAACACCGCAAACGCCAACGTCAGCCGCCGGACCATCGGGACCTCCGGGTGAAGGACGGCGGCGGGCTCACGGACGAGCACCCATGCGACGACTCGGCGGGCTGATCCGAAGCTTCGGCCGCGGCGTGAAGCTGCTGGGAAAGCTGCTGCTGCTGATCCTGCTGCTGACCGCCGGACTGGCGGCGTGGGGCATGTTCCGCACGCCGGTCGAGCGCACGGCGGGTCCACCCGTGGTGAACGACGTGACCGGTCTCAACCCCACCGCGGTGGCCCGGGTGCTGGCGCCGACCACGACGCGCGAGATCGTCGCGGCGGTGCGCGCCCATCCCGGCCCGATCAGCGTCGGCGGCGGAAGGTACAGCATGGGCGGGCAAACCGCGACCGACGCCGCGCTCCAGCTCGACCTCCGGCGCTTCAACCGGATCCTCGCGTTCTCGCCGGCCGAGAAGACGATCACCGTCCAGGCGGGGACGCGCTGGCGGCAGATCCAGGAGCACATCGATCCGCACGATCTCTCGGTCAAGATCATGCAGACGTACGCCAACTTCACCGTGGGCGGCTCGCTCTCGGTGAACGTGCACGGGCGTTACGTCGGGCTGGGGCCGGTGATTCTCTCGGTCCGCTCGCTCAAGGTGGTGCTCGCCGACGGCTCGCTGGTGGAGGCGAGCCCGAGCGTGAACCCCGAGATCTTCTACGGGGTCATCGGCGGCTACGGCGGCCTCGGCGTCATCGTCGAGGCGACGCTCGACCTGGCGGAAAACCTGCGCGTGGAGCGGCACGACCGCCGGATGCCGATCACGGCGTACCGCGCCTGGTTCGCGCAGCACGTCCGCCCGGCGCCCAACGCCGTCTTTCACAACGCCGACATCTACCCCGACGACTACAGCACGGTCAACGCGGTCACGTACGTCGCGACCGACCGGCCGGTGACCGTGTCCGACCGCCTCATTCCGCGGGACCGGTCCTACCGGCTGAACCGGACGGTGTTCTGGATGATGTCGGAGTGGCCGGGCGGCAACGCGATCCGGCGGCACGTACTGGATCCGGTCCTGTTCCGCGACACGCCCGTGACCTGGCGCAACTACGAAGCGAGCTACGACGTGGCCGAGCTCGAGCCTGCCTCCCGGGAGCGCACGACGTACGTGCTCCAGGAATACTTCGTGCCGGTCGGACGGTTCGACGAGTTCGTGCCCCGGCTCCGGAGCATCCTCCGCCGCCACGACGTGAACGTGATCAATGTCTCGATCCGGCACGCGCGACCGGACCCGGGTGCCCTGCTCGCGTGGGCGCGCGGCGAGGTGTTCGCGTTCGTGATCTACTACAAGCAGGGCACCGATGCTACCGCGCGGGAGCGGGTCGGGCGCTGGACCCGCGAGCTGATCGACGCGGCACTGGCCTCGGGCGGGTCGTACTACCTTCCCTACCAGCCGCACGCCACCGATGCGCAGTTCCTCCGCGCCTACCCGCGCGCACCCGAGTTCTTCGCCCTCAAGCGGCGACTCGACCCGACGAACAAGTTCCGGAACCGGCTCTGGGACCGGTACTACGGCGCTCGCTACGACCCCGCCGCCGCCGAGCTCGGCGACGAGACGCGCGCGCGTCTCGCGACGCGGGCCGGCTACTCGCGCGACGAAGGCCAGACCTTCCTGACCCACCCGGAGTGGTACATCGTGTACAGCTCCGAGGAGTACGCCGAGTACATCCGCGACCGGTTGCCGACGACATTCCCCTATGTCGCGTCCATCGGCCAGTACTGGACGCACTACCGCGAAGCCAACCTGCTCACCCGGCGGGAGTACCCCGTAAACTGGGGTTACCAGGTGATGCTGGGGGTGATCGGGACGAGCTACTCGGCGGAGCTGGCACTCAAGGCGCTCTACGAGAACACGGTGGGGCGACTCACGGGTTGGACGACGGGCGGAAGGCTCAGCGACGAGGACCGCTACGCGTATCAGGTCGCCGCCGATTACGGGCGATTCATCCATGTGCGGCCGTGGTACGAGTACCGCTTCGCGCCGAGGCTGGCCGGGCTCTGGACTGAGCTGCCGCTCTGGGGCGATCGTCCGATCCGCTCCTGGGAACGGAGGCTGATCCTCTCGCTGGAGTACGGGATCAAGGCGCTGTACGCGACCGCGATCGAGCGGGCGACGCGGGCGGCGTACGGGGCCCAGGACGACCGGATCCAGATGGTGGTGGCGGGCTGGACCGATTCCGTGGCCGCCAGGCATCCCGGGGTCGCCCGCCTCGAGGCGGTGGACAGCGTCCATACGCTCGTGGCGGTACCGCGCTACGACGAATTCCGCGATGCGATGCGGAACCTCGCGGTCGCGGACGATGCAGTGACGATCAAGGAGATCGCCGGCAACGACGACATTTTTCTGACGGGAGTGGCCCCGCGAGATTGGGGGTACCGTGGCTCGCCGGCGCGGCCGGTGTATGCCCTGCCGCTCGCGGCCGATCCCTCTCGAAAGCGGGTGGCGATGCGAGTGCCGGTCCGACATCTTCTGCCGACGCTCCGGGCGCTCGCCGCGGAAGGGCGGCTCGAGGTGGACCACGTCTACGACTACTGATGGCCGAACGAGTCGATCCGGTGCTTGGAGCGGTGGCTGGTGGTTTGTTCTCGTCTTTGCTCGCTCGCACTTTTGGCACACTTCTGACACACTCCGCCCCAGCCCGGCTCCTCGCCCTGGACCCTGCCCGCGCCGTCTGAGCCCGGATGCGGCCGCCTGGGCGCTCCAGTCTTGCATGCTGCCGAAATTTCGCGAACGTGGCCGAACCGCTGGGGTGAATTTTCTTGCAGTTCGCCTCATCCCGGGCGTTCTCGTTTAGCGCCGCGGTGCTCCGCAAGCTCACCGCTCGACTGGCCCACATGTCGCATCCCGTCTCCCCACCCACTCCTGCGCCAGCCAGAGCGTCTGGGGTGGCACAAACAGGCCCCCAGCGACGCCGTTTGCGTCAGTGCCCCGTCGTGTGGGCCCCACGCCGGATTCGGGCACGGTCCCTGAAAGCTGGTCGGCGGGCTCCCCGCACCGCAGCCCCCGGACCGGCTCCCGCTCCCGCCAACCCGAGCCGCGTGGCCGGAGCAGCGATACCCTCGCAGAGGACCGCATGCCAGCCCCACCGACCCCCGCGAGCCGCCTTTTCGCGATAGTCCTGGCGCTGGTCGTCTGCAACGACCCCTCACCCGTTATTGCCCAGCTTCCCACCGAGACCGGTGCGACGTTGCGGCTCCGCGCGGAAGCGTTGCGCCAGGAGCAGCGCTTGGACGAGGCCCTCGATCTCTACCAGGCCCTCGTCACGAGTGACTCTCACAACTTCGACGACCGCTTCTGGGTCGCGAAGCTCACCGGATGGACCGGCCGTCCGGCTGCGGCCGAGTCGCTTTTCACCGCGCTGCTCCAAGGGAGACCCGAGGACTACGACAGCCGCATTGGCCTGATCGATGTCCGGATCCGGCTCAAGCACTACGCCGCGGCGCAAGCGGACCTGGAGGTGCTGGGCCGGGCGCACATCGATGACCCGGAGGTTCTGTTTCGCCACGGACGCGTGTGCGAAGCGGTCGGGAACCGCCACCAGGCGCGGCGCTACTTCGAGCAGGTCCTTGCAACCAAGCCGGATCACGAAGAGTCAGCGGAAGCACTCCGCCGGCTCGCGGTGGACCCGCGGTGGGCATCGGGCATCGAGTACTACGGCGAACAGATCTCACACACGGCAGCCACCAGCGGCGCCACTGCGTCCCTTCAGGCTCGGCCCAGTGACCGCCTGCGGTGGCGCGCCGCGGCCAGCCTCCAGCAGAAGTTCACGCAAACGGAAGTCCGGGTAGGCGGCGAGCTCACGCACGGTCTGTTCGGGGCTACCGAGCTCCGCTGGTCAGCCTACGTCGCCCCGGGGGCGGAGGTGCTGCCACGCCGGACCTACGGGCTCGGCGTGGCTCGGAAGGTGGGACAGCGGCTCGTGCTCTACGGCGACTATACCCTGCTCGACTTCGAGAGTGCCGATGTACATCGCGCCGGCTCGGGGCTCGAGCTCTACGCCGGCCGGCAGTGGATTTTTGCCGGCCACTACACGTTCGCCAGTACGCACGTTCCCGGGGCAGGTGGTGCCGTGAGCAACCACGCCGCGTCGGTCTCGGTCGGCTACCTCTATGGCGGAACGAATGTTCTCCGGGTATCGGGAGCGGCGGGAGGCGAGTCGTTCGCGCTGCCTTCTATCGACGCGATCGGGGAGTTCAGCGCCCACACGATCGGTATCGACTGGCGTCAATTCGTGTCGCCCTGGCTCGGCCTCGCCCTTTTCTACGCCTATCAGGACCGCTCCGACGGAGTCAAGCAGCATTCCTACGGCCTGGGGCTGGTGCGTCGATGGTAGTTCAGTTGCTCGTCGCGCTCCTCGCCGCGGTGGCCCTTCTTGTCCTGGCGCTCTTTGCAGCCAACCGCGCGCACGGCCGCCGGGCCGAGCGCGCGCTCCGTCTCGAGCAGGCGTTCGAGGAGATCCTGCGGGGATGGGCCCAACGCGACCCACGGTCGCAAGAGATCGATCAGCTCGCCTCGCTCCGAAACTGCGATCGGATACCGTTGTTCCACGTCGGCCTTCGGATCATGCTGGAGCTGGACGCGAATGCTGCGGAGCGGGTGCGGAATGGACTGCAGCACGCGGGCTACCTGGACCGGGAGGTCGCCAACCTGCGCCACCGGTCCGTGGGGCGGCGAGCGGACGCCTGCCGCATCCTTGGTCGACTCGGGTTTGCGGCGGCGATCCCGGCCCTGATCGGGCGACTCGAGGATCGTGACCCACTGGTCAGACGACGCGCGATCGCGGCGCTCGGGGATCTCCGCGCGATCGAGGCACTCGACCGGATCGCCGCCACGCTGGAGGCTCTCGGCGGCTGGGGCGACATGCTCGCGATCATCGCGTTGAGCCGGATGGGCCCGGCGAGCGTCCCGCGCGTCGGTGCACTGCTCGAAACGTCGACCTCGCCGCCGATGATCAAGGCTCTGCTCCAGGTAACCGCGCAACTCGGCCTGGCGTCGGACCCCGCCTTCGTCCGGCAGCTCGCGCGCCATGACGACCCTGAGGTGCGCGTCGAGGCAGTTCGAGCTCTGGGCCAGATCCCGCCGGACGCGGAGTCGGTGGAGGTCTGTCTGACGGCGCTGGACGACCCGGCCTGGCCGACCCGGGCGCTCGCCGCTCGGTCAATCGGACGGCTGGGAGACAGCCGGGCGATTCCGCGGCTCGAGCGGGCAATGGGAGACACGGCCTACTGGGTCCGGCATCACGCCGGACAGGCGCTCGCGCGCCTGGGCGAGCCAGGACGGGAGGCGCTGGAGCGGCGGCTGGCGGACACCAATCCGTTTGTCCGGGACATGGCCACTCAGATGCTGTTCACCAGCGCGACCGCGCGCCCGGCCGCCGCGTGAACCCGCTCGCCGGCGGGCTCCGCGAAGAGTTCTACCTGTTCTCGCTCGTCATCACCGGGTACTTCGCGATATTCAACACGATCCATCTGGGTCTCCTGCTTCTCGCGTTCCGGGCCGTGCGTCGGCGCCTCCGCGACATTCAATTCGAGGACTTCCTGGACATCCAGGAATCGGGTCTCGCGCCGCCAGTTTCAGTGCTGGTGCCGGCACATAACGAGGGCCCTACGATCGTCGAGACGGTGCGCTCGCTGCTCGCGCTCCGGTACACAGCGCTCGAGATCGTGGTGATCAACGATGGCTCGACGGACGATACGCTCGAACGCCTTATCACCGAGTTCGGGCTAAGCCGCGCGCCACGGGTATACTGGCAGCAGCTCAAGTGCCAGCCCGTGCGCGGCATTTATTGGAGTTCCAGGTGCCCGAGCCTCTGGGTGCTCGACAAGGCGAACGGACGCAAGGCGGACGCCATCAACGCCGGGATCAACCTGGCGTCCTGCCCCTACGTCAGCGTGATCGACGGGGACACGATCATCGAGGACGGTGCGGTCCTCGCGTTGATGCATGCGATCCTCCCCCACGCGGAGGAAACGGTGGCGGCTGGCGGCACCGTGCGCATCGTGAACGGCTGCCGCCTCGAGGGCACTCGGCCAGTAAACGTAGGGCTGCCGCGAAGCTTCGTGGCGCGCGCGCAGATCGTCGAGTACCTGCGGGGGTTCCTGTTCGGGCGGGTGGGCTGGAGCGAGCTCCGGTCGCTCATGATCGTGTCGGGCGCCTTCGGGATCTTCCGGAAGGCTGCACTGGTCGATATCGGGGGATTTCGGCACGATACGGTCGGGGAGGATATGGACGCGATCGTCCGGCTGCACCGGAGGGGGCGGGAGAGGCGACTGCCCTATCGGGTCGCTTTCGTACCGGATCCGGTGTGCTGGACCGAGTGCCCGGAGACGCTGAAGGGCCTTCGGAGGCAGCGGGAGCGGTGGCAGCGGGGGCTGGGCGAGACGCTGGAGCACAATCGGGTCATGCTTGGGAATCCCCGATACGGGCGTGTCGGGCTTCTGGCGATGCCGTATTACATGTTCTTTGAGTATCTGGCTCCGCTGGTGGAGACAGCGGGAATTGCGATCCTGCCGTTCGGCTGGGCGCTCGGCCTGGTGGACTGGCGGCTCTTGCTGCTCTTCATCATCGCGTCGTTCGTCTACGGTCTCCTGCTCTCAGTGCTTGCGCTGGTGCTGGAAGAGCTCTCCTTCCGCCGCTATCGCGAGCCGGCGCAGCTCGCGAAGCTGGTGCTGGTTGCAGTGCTCGAGAATTTCGGGCTCCGCCAGCTTCACCTGTGGTGGCGGCTGGTGGCGTTGATCACTTGGCGCGGCCGCGCGCCGAGCTGGCATAGTGCCCCGCGGCGGGGATTTCAACGGGCTTGAAGAGGTCGTGAGCTCCCACGCATCTAGCGGTGTCTCGCTGGAACCTCGCATTCCGGTGGGTGTGTTGCTCATCGAGGACGATCTCGCGACTTCCAACGCGCTACAGCGACTGCTCGATGAAGTCGCTGGCCGACGCCTCTGGCTCTGGCATGAGCGGACCGCCACGGCCGCCGGGCGTATTCTGGCGGTCTGTCAGTTCCGTTTGATCTTGCTCGATCTGGCGCTCCCCGATGGCCCCTCCGGCGTCGCGATCCGCCTGATCAAGCGGGCAGCCCCTGATACTCCGCTCGCGCTCCTCGCGTCCCCCACTGACGTGGGGATTGATCACCAGCCATTCACCGACAAGCATGCGCGGCTGGCGGGGGCGATCGCCGTGCTGCCGAAACGCGAGGCGGCGCCCCTCCTCCGCGTACTACACAGCGTACTCCATACGCCTCATGCGCCTCGCCGCCGCAGAAACGCCAGGCGCTTTGGAGGCAAGTCTAGACGACATCCGGCGACCAATCCAGCACTGGCACAGGCCCCCGGGGCCGCAACGTAGGTTGGCTCGTCAGTCGTTCAGGATCACCAGGTCGAGCTGGCGAAGGCGCTCGGGGTCGGCGACCAGGTCGATTTCGACGATCTTCCCGCGCATAATCGTGAAGCCGAATGCGACACGCGGCTGTCCGTGCGGAGCCCACACGAGTCCCACGGCTCCATTCACGATCGCCGGTTGTGCGGCCCGGGCACGCCCCGAGAAGGTGTCGGCCACGGCCGCCGCACCGCGGACCTCCCTCGATGCGCCCGCATGCACGGCTGCGCGGTCGGCTCGGAGCACGACGTCCGGGTCGAGCACCGCGAGAAGCGCATCGAAGTCACCGCCGCGCGAGGCAGCAAGGAAGGCGTCGACAACTGCTCGCTGGCGGGTGCGATCGGCGTCAGGAACCGCGGCCGCTCCCTTCACTCGGCGGCGCGCGCGGCTCGCGAGCTGCCTTGCCGCGGTCGGGGAGCGTCCCACGATGGAAGCGATCTCGTCGAAGGGCAGGTCGAACAGGTCGTGCAGCACGAACGCGACCCGCTCGGCGGGAGCCAGCGTTTCGAGTACCACGAGCAGCGCGAGACCGACCGATTCGGCCAGTAGCACGTCGTGCTCGGGGTCGATCCCGTCCTCGCGGCTCACGATCGGCTCGGGCACGTGCGCGTCCAGGGGCTCCTCGCGCCGCGACTTGCGCGAGCGCAGCATGTCCAAGCACACCCGCGCGACGACCGTCGTCAGCCATCCGCCTAGGTTCTCGACGCCGCTCGTCTCGGAGCGGCTGAGGCGCAGCCAGGCTTCCTGAACGGCGTCGTCGGCCTCGCTCCGCGAGCCGAGCATCCGGTAGGCGACCGCCCGCAGGTGGGTCCGGTTGGCTTCGAATCGTCCCGCCAATCCTCCGTGCTCGTCCATCGGTCACATTCCCTCGTCGCGTTCCGTCATAGCAGTGACGAACGAGACCCGCCCGATGTGACCAGGAGGCACGACTTGGCACGCGTATGGCTGGATCCGCCACGGACGTTGCGTACCGCTCGCCGTCACCAAACCGAACCCGCGCTAATCGGGAGAGGAACGTGACGAGTTTCGAGGTGAAGGCCATCGGGAGGGTCGAGTCTCCCCTGACCGATCTCGAATCGGCCCCCCGGCAAGCCGACGAAGGCGCACCCGAGGCTTGGCTGGTCTTCGAGCCGGAGATGCTTGAGGGTCTCCTCAGCGTCCGGCCCGGCGATGAGGTCATCGTCATCACTTGGCTCGATCGCGCTCGGCGGGACGTTTTGAGCGTGCACCCGCGGGGGGACACCTCCAGGGCGCAGGAGGGCGTCTTCAGTACGCGCTCTCCTCACCGCCCGAATCCCATCGGCCTGCACCGGGTAGCGATCACCGCCATCGACGGTCGACGGGTGCGGGTGCGCAATCTCGAAGTGTTGGATGGGACGCCGATCATCGACGTCAAGCCGATACTCAGCGGAGATATCAGCCAACGCTGAGCGATTGGTCCCGCTGGCCTCGAATCGCTGCGCCAGCCGCTCGTGCTCGTCCATCGGTCACATTCCCTCGTCGCGTTCCGTCATAGCAGTGACGAACGAAACCCAGCCGATGGGAGGAGACCAGCTGGATGTTCAGCATCCCGGTTCAGCAATAAGGGTGGTGGAACTGGAAAGATGCAATTCAACAATTGCTACAACCAGCACAAGGAGTTCTCCATGAGTCAAGGTATCAGAACGTTCATCTATCCCGTCAAAGACATAGCTCAAGCAAAGACGCTGTACAGCAGGCTTTTGGGTGTAGAGCCTTATATGGATGAGGCTTACTATGTTGGCTTTCGGGTTGGAGACCAAGAAATAGGTCTAGATCCCCATGGCCACACCCAAGGGATGACGGGGCCGGTCGGCTACTGGCACGTTGACGACATCAAGAAGAATCTGCAACTACTCCTCGACGCTGGCGCACAAGCACAGCAAGACGTCAAAGATGTCGGTGGGGGTAGGCTGATTGCATCGGTAAGAGACGCAGACAGCAACGTCATCGGGCTTATTCAGTCACCTTGATTGCACAAGTGACAAATCCGGCCGTAAGCGGTGAGCGCGCCGCGCGTGGCAGCCGTGCGGCACCGGCAGCGCGGTCCTCACGACGGCACGCGGTGACCGCGGCGCGGATCGCATGCGAGGCTTCCCGGCGATTGCGCACGCTGCGCCAAATGGAGTGCTCGGGGCGGGGATCGAACCCGCAAGGGCCGAGACCCAAGGGATTTTAAGTCCCTCGCGTTTGCCAGTTTCGCCACCCGAGCGACCTGTGAATATACCCTGAGCCCGCGGTATACTTCCCCCAACCCTTTCGAGATCGCCCCGATGATATACCGCACGCTAGGGCTGGCCATGTTCGCGCTGGTCGCGTTCACCGTGTCCGGCGAGGCGCAGTCGAAGAAGGTAAAGAAGGACAGGAAGGTCGTCACGGCCGAAGAAGTATCCGAGGCGAACGTGAATACCGCCTACGAGGCGGTGCAGAAGCTTCGCAGCGACTGGCTGCGCCAGGGCCAGCGCCAGATGACCGTCTACGGTCGCACCGGGCGAGCGGGCGAAACGTCGGTGCAGGACGCGGCCGGCACCCTCAACGAGTCGAGTCCCGTGAAGCTCGCCGTCTTCGTGGACGGCACGGAGCTCGGCGGCCCCGAGGAGCTCCACCGCATCCCGAGCAACCGGATCGAGGAGATGCGCTTCCTCAGCGGTTCCGACGCGCAGCAGCAGTATGGGTCGCGCTACGGCGGCGGACTGATTCAGATCAAGCTCAAGACCTGAGCGCCGGTTGCGGCTCCTGCTGCTCGCTGCGCTCCTCCCCGTCCCGGCAGTAGCGCAGCTCGCGCCGGTGGGCGTGCCGCGGGGGCACCTGCGGATCGAGCTCACCGGCGCGCTCGACGGCTTCGACCAGCGGTACTTCGGCGGAGCCGTCGAGGAGCTGGGCGCCGATCTCGCGAGCCCGGCACTGGGGAGCAATCGGATTCCCTCGCTGACCGGCGCCGACGAGCGCCTCGCCCGCATCACCGGCGACCCCTCCACCCACATCAGTCTCGGCGGCTTCCCCGCTACGGCAGACGCGAGCCGAACCATCGGCGTCGTGGGGTTGGCCATGGGGCTGAGCTCGCGAATCACGGTCTTCGCCCGCCTGCCGGTCATGCGGACCCGGATCACGCTCGCCACGCCGTTCGACTCGACCAGCGGCGCGGCGGGCGTGAACCCGGCCGATCCGCTGCTCGGCACCACGGCCGGGGCCGCGCAGACGAGCGGCTTCCTCGCGGCCTTCGACGCGGCGCTCGGCCAGCTCCAGCAACGCCTCTCCGCCGGCAGCTACAACGGCGACCCGGGGCAGCGCGCCCTCGCCGAGGCGACGCTCGCGGACGGGACGGCGCTCCGCGATGACCTGGGCGGGCTTCTCGCGGACCCTGCGACCGCCGCGCCGTTTCTTCCGACCGGAACGAGCGCGGCGGGCGCCGCGGTTACCGGCCGGATTCAGACCCTGCAGACCACCCTCGATACCCAGCTTGGCGTTGCGGGGTTCGACGAGCTGCCCGCATTGCCCGAGCAGCGTGTCAGCCAGGATCAGCTCACCGCGTTTCTCACCGACCAGTCCGGCCCGATCGCAGGACGCCTCGATGAAGGGCGCTTTTCGCAGCGCGGCGACGCGGAGGCGGGGCTCACGCTCACCCTGTTGGATCGGTGGCGGCACGATGCCCGCGGCATCGGCGTTCGGGCGGCGGTCACCGCGACCGGGCGATTGCCCACCGGATTCCGCGAACGACCAATCCGGTTTCTCGATCTCGGGACCGGGACCGGTCACTCGGCGGCGGAGCTGACGCTTACCACGGACGTGGGCGTCGGGAGACTGGGGGCACGGCTCATCGGGAGTTACGAGCGAACCTTCGCCGCGGACTATGTGGCGCGGGTAACCGCCGCCGAGCAGCCATTCGCGCCGTCCACCGCGCTCCGCACCGTGCGGGCCGAGCCGGGAGATGCGGTGTTCCTGAGTGCCCAGCCGTTCTTGCGGGTCGCGCCGCCGATCGCGGTCACCGTGGGAGTGTCGTACTGGCGGCGCGCGGAGGGCACCGTCGTCTACGCAACCGCCGCCGACTCGATCGCCGGCGTGCCGGCCTCGATCCTTGCGCGCGACAGCCGCGTCAGCGCGACGGTCTTCCGGGCGGGGGTGACCTACGCGGCGGCAGGCGCCCAGGCGCCGGGCGGCCGGGGTCTGCCGCTGGAGGCGAGCTGGACCTACGAGCGCGTGGTGGGCGCGAGCGGCGGGCGGGTGCCGAAGCTCAACCGGCTACGGGCGGATGTGAGGCTCTACGTGAGAGTATGGGGCGGGAGAGGGCGGGAGAAGGCGGGAGAGGAAGGGCCTTAACACTACTCTGCCACTTTTGGCTGGCCGCGTCCCATCAGTGTAAGTCGTAGCCGCGTTGCATGTTCCGCTGGCCACCTAGGCGAGTCCGACACTACAGTGGTACCGCGGTCGGCGCCCTTCCCCC
>JBOHSN010000030.1:0-40253 GCA_050733215.1 Gemmatimonadales bacterium | reverse complement strand
CCCCCCCCCCCGCCGCGCCGGAGGGCCGGCGCGGGTTCTCCTTTCGGAGTCACCTCGTGAACCTAGCGGACGAGGACCTGCCCGGGTTCCGGCAACGCGTAGGCGATGGTGCCGCCCACGTCTTGGTCGTGGATGACGAGCCGGTTGTGCGACGAGTCGTGGCTCGGATGCTGGAGACCGAGGGCTACACCACCCACGAAGCGAGCGACGGGGCGGAGGCCCTGGACCGCGTGCGGGCCGATAGAGACCTCTTCGACGTAATCGTGTCGGACATCGTCATGCCCCGCATGAACGGCGTCGAGTTGCTTCAAACTCTCTCAATCTCCCATCCCGAGCTCCCGGTCATCCTGATCTCGGGGTACGGGGCTCCTGAGCTGGCCGAGCGCGGTATCGCGGCTCCCTGCGCCGTCCTCGCGAAGCCCCTAGTGCCCGAGCTCCTGCTCGCCGAAGTCCGCCGCTGCTTGCGGCGGCGAACGTGAGATCACAGTCCTGCGGCGCGGCCCTACCGGTGCGAGCCCAGCCAGTCGAGGGCTGCGATTGAACGGGCCGCCCTGCACTTGGCAGCGCGGCCTAACCCACGCTTGCAACTGACGGGCGCGCACCGTCCCGAGCTCTGCCTCGTGCTGTCCGCCGATGGCGGACAGTGGAACATAGAAGTCGGAGCCGCGGGGCTTGTCGCCCGCAGCTGAAGCGAGGTTCGTTAGGCCGCTTCAGAAGAGATCAAGGATTGCTTGCATCCCTTCCCACTGAGTGATGTCTTAGGTGCGGCGATCAGGCTTGTCGAGTTTCCCATCGGCATCGCACGGGCGCTCGCACCGGCCCTTCGCCGCTGTAGCGGTCGCGATACCGAAGAAGGCAACTCGCAAATGATGGATACGTACACACCGCCGCCACCACGCTCGCGCTTACTCGTCGCCCTCGCCCACATCGTGAACTTCAGCGGGGGATGATTGAGGCGCGGCCTGCTGGCCCGCGAGCGGGCCGGCCAGCAGGCCAACTAGGAGGAGGCCGAGAACGGCCATCCGATGGGTGGGCATGGCCTCTCCCGGAAAGGGGGTGGAAACGGCTATGGCTTGGCGGGCGCTTCGTTGCCGATGTCGCGGTGAAGCCGCCAGACCCCGTCAGCGTCCTTCCGCCAGAGCACCATGTAGCGCCCGGCGGCCGAACGGGGCTTGTTGCCCGCCTTGCTCGTCCCCTGGTAGCTGTAGTGGCCGATCTCGACCACGTAGTCGCCCGCGGGGAAGACTTCCTCGGTGATGTCTTCCCGGGCCGTAACCGCGAGGGTATCGAACTGGGCTTGCATCGCCTTGGTGATCCCATCGCGGCCCTGGAACCAGTCGCCGCTAGCCTGCACCTGGGCGCCGTCCTCAGTGTAGAGAGCGGCGACGCCCGCCGCGTTGCCGGCGCGGAATGCGGCCGACCACTCCTTTTCCCGGGCCTGAATGGCGTCGCGGAGCGCGGTTAGGTCCGGCGGAGGCGAGGAAGGCCCCTCGGGTGCCTTGGCCGGCGCGGCGCAGGCCGCGAGGGTGAGCAGCAGCAGGAGCGACGGGAGTGACCGGCGACCGGACATGCATTCTCCTTGGTGGGGGACGTCTCGGGGGGTCTGAGCTGCCTCGGATAGTAGCGTTTCACGCAGTCACCGCAAGGCAGCCTTGCAGACGCCGTACCTTGCTCCTGCGCCCAGTTCTACGTCGAACGCGCGTCCGGACGATTCGATTGTCAAGATGTCTTGCGCTTGCGGAAGAGCGCGGGCACGCTCTGGATCGGTCACACCAACCATTCGTTCACATTCGGAAGTTGAACCGCGCGCTCCTTGGCCGCCGGCTCGTTGCGGATCTCGCTGACGAAGCCGTTCGCTCCACTCGCCGGCGAATCGAGATGGACCTGGCCGCTTACTTGGCCGCGACCGTCTTCGCATTCCTTTGGCTACCGATGAGCCTCGCCTTCTCCACGGTCATGCCGATCGCCTATATGATTCCCCGGCATGTTGATCGGCCTCTGTGGCGATAGGGAAGCTGCCTGACAAGAGCATGCAGCTGACGGCGCTTCGCGCCGCAGCTGATGCTGGGCGTTAGCACTACTCTGCCACCTTCATTCACGCCGCGGCGGCGGCAGTGGCGCGTGGCACCGGGGACATCGGCGGAGTCGGGTGTGGGTCGCCGCGAGGAGCGCGCGGCGCACGGCGGGGAGCGTGGGCTGGGGCGGTGGGCCGGCGGGCGGTGGTTTTTTTCCCGCCCGCCGGGTGGGTGAGCCGCCAGTGCTGGAGAAAGACGAAGGCGATCATGCTCAAGAGCGCGTGATGGTGGAGCCCCCGCCACGAGCGGCCCTCGTAGTGATCGAGCCCGAGCTCTTGCTTCATTTGTTGGTGGCCCTGCTCGCAGACCCAGCGCGCCTTGATCGCTCGGGCCAGGGTCCGCAGCGACGCCGTCGCCGGATGGTTGGTCAGGTAGTACTTCCGCTCCCCACCGGCGCGTCGCTCGCAGACCAGCCACGCCGTCGCCCCAGGCAGATGCCGTCCCCGCGCCGCCTTCGGCCCGTCGGCGACCCGCACCCGCACGGCGGCGAACTCGGCCGCCAGCGGCCCCTTGGTCCTGCGGCGCCAGACCAGGCGATGGAACGCGCGGGGCCCCAGCGCGGCGATCCTCACCGCAGCCGGGACGCTCCGCGCGGTGGGCGTGGGGTGCTTGGACGGGCGCCCCAGGGCACCCACGCGGGGCGGCCGGAGGCGCACCTCAGCCGGGTAGACCTGCTGGGTCGAGAGCACCCCGACCGCCCAGCACAGCCCTCGGGTCGAGAGCGCCTGCCGGAACTCGGCACTCGTGCCATAGGCCGCATCGGCGAGCACGACCTCGAAGGTCACGCCGACGGCCCGCACCCGATCGAGTTCGGCCAGCGCGAGCGCGTTCTTCGTGTGGAAGCCGACCTCGGCGGGCACCCCGGCCCGCCGGCAGCGCGCCCGGTTGGCCGTCCACTCCTGGGGCAGGTAGAGCCGCAGCGCCAGCGGCACGGGCACCTCGGCCCGGGCCAGGGTCAGCGAGACGAGCGTCTGACAATTCGCCGTCTTGCCGAGGGTGCCGCAATACTGGCGAGCCACCCCCACCGAGTGACGCCCCTGCTTCGGAAGCGCCGTGTCGTCGATGATGAGCACCGCCCGGGAACCGCCTACCAGGCGTTGGGCGGTTCGGGCCAGGACCCGCTCGAGCGGCGCCGTGGCCCACGGTGAGGTGGCGACAAAGTGATGCAACTGCTGCCCATCATCCGGGGCGACCCGCGCGGCCATCGGCGCCACGCTCTTACGCTCCCCGGGGCCGAGCAGGCCGTCGAGATAGACCGGCGCCCAGCGGCGCTGGGCCTCCCGGCGGAGGGCGGCGAGAAAGGGGCGAAGCCAGCGGGCGAAGTCCGCCTGCCAGCCCCGACCCGCAAGGGAACGGGACATGGAGCCTCCACGATGGCTCACATCCCACGATGTGAACAGAAGCTGCCGCCGTCAATGTGGCAGAGTAGTGTTAGCAACTGTCTCGAAAATCAAGTCCTCGCAAGCGTGCGCTCGGGCTGCCACGGGGTGCCGCAGCGCGCCATGGCGTTGAGGATGGTGAGCAGCTTCCGCATGCAGGCGGTGAGGGCGACCTTGGCGGGCTTGCCGGCAGCGCGCAGCCGCCGGTAGAACGCGCGGATCACCGGACTGCACTTGCTGGCGACGAGGGCGGCCAGGTACCGTGGCAGGTGCGGAGTGCCGCGCCCCGCCTAACCAGCTGACGGGTGCGCCCGGGCCGGTCGCCTCGCGGCGACCGACCTCAGTCGCGCGAGCAAGGACCATAGACTTCGTATCGGCGGGCACGTCGCCCCCCAGCTGATGCGCAGTGTCGTTAGGCGCACGACAACCGAGCTCCGCTGTACTTCAGTGAAAACATGGCGATTCTTCTCGGCGACCAGGATGTCGAGGAGCTGCCGGCGGCGGGTGAGCAGCGCATCGAGCGCCCCAAAGATGAGAGAGTGCGTTGGTGCCTATGCCCCGTCGTCAGGCGGCGACGCCGAGCGCCGCCAGTTGGCCGGTGAGCTGGTCGCCGGTCGTGAAGTGAATGGTCTGCATGCCGAGGGCGCGGGCCGGCATTAGGTTGGGTCTGCGATCATCGATGAACACGGCGCGCTCCGGCGGCGCCTGCGAGATACCGAGCGCCACCTCGTAGATCTGGCGTGACGGCTTGGTGACACCGAGCCAGCACGAGGTGAAGAACGCCTCGAAGATCTCGCCGAGGCCGAACTGCCGGATGCGGTGCAGATTGAGCTCGAGCGATTCGTTGTTGAGCGTCATCATCCGATACTTCCCGCTCCCGGCGAGCTGCCGGGCCAAGGCGATGCTCGCCTCGTCGGGCCGGCTTTCGGCCAGCATGAAAGCGACGAACGATTCGCGGCTGAATTCCCGGTCCCGGTAGAAGACCGTCGCGTCGAGGTAGTCGTCGAGCGTCATCCGCCCCTGCTCGAAGGTGCCTATCGCGTCCCGGTGCTGCTGCTCGAATTCGGCGGCGTCCAGCCCGAATCGCTCGATCGCCCGGCGCCGCTGCGGGGTGCTCCATCCGTTGGTGGCCAGCACCCCGCCGATGTCGAAGAAGAGATGGGTGATACTCATCCGGCGGCGACGGCACCCTTCCTGAGCGCCGCTCGCTTCGTGCCGACGGTGCCGATGAGTGCGGCGTACGACTTCGCGAACTTGTCGATGCCCTCCGCCTCGAGCACTCGGGTGACGTCGTCGAAATCGACGCCCACCCCGGCCAGTTGCTCCATGCGCTTCCGCGCGGCATCCTCATGCCCGGCGAGCGTCGGGGCGACGGTGCCGTGGTCTTCGAACTTGCGAAGCGTCTCGGGGGGAACGGTGTTGACGGTGTCGCGGCCGATCAGCTCGTCGAGGTAGAGCACGTCGGAGTAGGCGGGGTTCTTGGTGCCGGTGCTGGCCCAGAGCGGCCGTTGCACCTTCGCATCCTTCGCCGCCAGCCGGCGCCAGCGGTCGCTTGCGGTGATCTCCTCGAACGCCGCGTAAGCGAGGCGGGCGTTGGCGACACCAATGGTGCCGGCCAGCTCCTTCGCTCCCGGTTTGTCGACCCTGGCAAGCCGGGCGTCCACCTCGGTGTCCACCCGGCTCACAAAGAACGAGGCCACGGACGCGATCCGGTCGATCGGCTCCCCCTTGGACACGCGAGCTTCGAGCGCCGCGAGATAGGCCTCGGCCACCTTCCGGTAATGCTCGACCGAGAAGAGAAGCGTGATGTTGATGTTGATCCCATTGGTGAGGCACCGCTCGATCGCCGGCCACCCCTCCTCGGTCCCGGGGATCTTGATCATGACGTTCGGCCGACCGACCGCCTGCCAGAGCCGCTCCGCCTCGGCGATGGTCCCGGCCGTGTCGCGCGCGAGCCCGGGTGAGACCTCGAGCGAGACGAAGCCGTCACCGCCGTTCGATCGCTCATAGACCGGGCGGAAGAGGTCGGCCGCGTCCCGCACGTCCTCGACCGCGACCGACTCGAAGATATCGGCGTCGGAGCGGCTCGAGCCGGCCACCCCTGCGAACGCGTCGTCGTAGTCGGTGCTGCCGGCGATGGCCTGCTCGAAGATCGTGGGGTTCGACGTCATGCCCCGGAGCCCGTTGGCGATCAACTTTGTGAGCTCGCCGGAGCGGAGCATGCCGCGGCGGAGATAGTCGAGCCAGATGCTCTGCCCCAGCGCGAGGAGTGCCGGCATGCGGGAGCCGGTGAGGCTGGATGTTGCCGTCATCTATTCCTCCGTTCTCTTCCCGAGGAGCCGCTCTACCCGCGCCATGATCGCCTCGGGGGTGAAACCCAGTTCCCGATAGATCCGCTCATAGGGCGCAGACGCGCCGAAGCGGGTCAGGCCGATGACTTCTCCCTGGTCTCCGACCCAGCGATACCAGGGCATGGGATGCGCCGCCTCGACTGCGATCCGCCGCCGGATGCCGGGCGGCAGCACCTCGTTGCGATAGCTCTCCGGCTCTCGCGCGAAGAGCTCGAGGCTCGGCACGCTGACGACGCGCGCGGCCACCTCGCGTGCGGCGAGCTTCTCCTGCGCCGCGAGCAGGATCTCGACCTCGGAGCCACTCGCGAGAAGGAGGACCTCGGGCTTACCCCCCTTCGCCTCCGACAGGATGTACGCCCCCCTGGCAACACCCGACGCGGCGCCGAGCTTCGAGCGGTCGAACACCGTGAGATTCTGCCGGCTCAGCGCGAGCGCCACCGGTCCGTGCCGGTGACCGATGGCCACGCGCCACGCTTCGGCGGTCTCGTTGGCGTCCGCCGGACGGAGAACCGTCAGGTGCGGGATGGCGCGGAGCAGCGCGAGCATCTCGACCGGTTGATGCGTCGGGCCGTCCTCGCCCAGGCCGATCGAATCGTGGGTGAAGACGTAGATCACCTGCCGTTCCATCAGCGAGGCAAGCCGGATCGGCGGCCGCATGTAGTCGGAGAAGATGAGGAAGGTGGCGCCGTAGGGGAGAATCCCCCCGTGCAGCGCCATGCCGTTCAACACCGTTCCCATCCCGTGCTCCCGGATGCCGAAGTGCATGTTGCGGCCGGCGTAATTACCCGCCTCGAAATCGCCGCCATCCTCCATCAACGTCTTGGTCGAGGGGGCGAGATCGGCCGCGCCGCCCATCAGCTCGGGCACCCGCGCCGCAATCGCGTTGAGCACCTTCTCCGACGCGTTCCGGGTCGCGACCGGCTTCCCGGCGGGAAAGCTGGGGATGTCGGCGTCCCATCCGGCCGGCAGCTCTCCCTGCTGCCGCCGCTCCAGCTCCTTCGCGCGATCCGGTTGGGCACCCTGGAACGCGCCGTACCGCCCTTGCCATTCCGCCTCGAGCGCCGCGCCACGGTCCCGGCACTTCCGCCATTCGGCGAGGGCATCGTCGGGGACGAAGAAGGGCTCGGTCCAGGGCCAGCCAAGGGCCTGCTTGGTGAGCCGGATCTCCTCCTCGCCCAGCGGCGAGCCGTGTGCGCCGGCGGTATCGACCTTGTTCGGGCTCCCATAGGCGATGTGGGTGCGGACCACGACGAGCGATGGCCGGTCGGTGGCCGCCCTGGCCGCGTGGATGGCTCGGTCGAGCGCATCGAGGTCGTTCCCATCGTCCACGTGCTGCACGTGCCAGCCGTATGCCTCGTAGCGGGCGCCGACATCCTCGCCGAAGGCGAGAGCGGTGTCGCCCTCGATGGTGATGTGATTGTCGTCGTAGAAGCCGATGAGCTTGCCGAGCCGCAGATGACCCGCGAGCGACGCCACCTCGTGGGAGACCCCTTCCATCATGTCGCCGTCGCTGGCGATGAAGAACGTGTGGTGGTCCACCGGCCGATGGCTGCCGCTGTTGAAGACCGCCGCCAGATGCGCCTCGGCGACGGCGAACCCGACGGCGTTGCCCATGCCCTGGCCCAGCGGTCCGGTCGTGGTCTCGACGCCGGGGGTGACACCGTGCTCGGGATGTCCCGGTGTCCGGCTGTCCCATTGGCGGAAGTGCTTGAGATCGTCGAGCGACAGGTCATAGCCGGAGAGGTACAGCACGCTGTAGAGCAGCATCGAGGCATGCCCCGCCGAGAGCACGAAGCGGTCACGGTCCATCCACAAGGGATTACCGGGGTTGTGGCGAAGGTGCCGGGTGAAGAGCAGGTAGGCGAGCGGCGCCAGGGCCATCGGCGTGCCCGGATGCCCGGAGTCCGCCCGCTGAACCGCGTCCATGGACAGGGTGCGGATGGTGTCGATGCAGAGCTGTTCGAGCGATTGAGTTGCGGGAGCAACACTGTTTGCCATCTGGATCCTCTCGACTAATCCATCAGACTGCGGGCCGCGACCGCCGCGGCACCGTAGAGTGCGACGTCATCGGTGAGGATGACGCGGACCGGTATCCGTGCGACCACGCTCGAGAGCCGGCCCTTGTTGCGAAACGCCTCCATGAACGCTCCGGAGGCCAGCTGGCGGACGATCTTCGGCGCGATGCCGCCCGCGATGTACACGCCGCCCGAAGCGAGGACGGTGAGCGCCAGGTTGCCGGCCGCCGTGCCATAGGCCCCGGCAAAGAGCTCGAGCGTCTTGACCGAGAGCAGGTCGGTGCCGGCGAGTCCGTGCCGGGCAATCACCTGAGCCGGATCGCTCCCGGGTATCTCGTCGCGAACAGCCGCCTGCTCCTCCGCCGCGCCGGCGGACTTGAGGAAGCGGTAGATGTGGGCGATCCCGGCACCCGACAGGATCCGCTCCGACGATACCCGGCCGAACTCCTTCGCGAGGAAGGCGAGGAGATCGCGCTGGAGCGCATTCGTCGGCGAGAAGTCGGCGTGCCCGCCCTCGGACGGATGGACGACGTACCGGGAGCCGTCCCAGAGCAGGTAGCCCTGGCCGAGGCCGGTGCCGGCGCCGATGAGGGCAATCGGCCCGTGGGCGACGGCGACTCCCTCTTGCAGCACCTCCACCTCGTCGTCCGCCAAGCTGTGCAGCCCGTGCCCCACCGCGCGAAAGTCGTTGATGATCGTAGTCCGCGGAATCCCGATGTCGCGGGCGAGCGCGCGACCGTTGACCTTCCAGGGAAGGTTGGGGGCCTCGCAGTCGCCGTCGAGAACCGGACAGGCGATGCCGAAACAGGCGACGTCGGGCCGCGCGCCGGCTTCCGCGAGATACCGGATGACGAGCGGCGCCAGGCCGGGTGCGGTCGAGCTCTGATAGCGGGCTTCGTGGACGATCCGCGCCTCCGCCGGGCCACCAACGGTAACAATGGCAAGCCGGGCATTGGTTCCGCCGACGTCTCCCGCGAGAACCTGATGGGTCATCGGCGGGCCCCGAGCCGGGTGGCGGCTGCGGTGTCCGCGATCCAGAGCCCGGCTCGCGCCAACTGACCGGGTGTACTGCCCGGAGCGTACGGACCGTCGACCGCGCGGGCGAGCGCATCCGCCTTGGCCGCCCCCTCGACGAGCATCAACGTCAGCCGCGCATCGAGGATCACTGGCGGCGTGATCGTCAGGCGGTCGAGCGGCGGCCGGGGTGCCCTGACCGCAAGCACCCGGCGGCGGGTTTCGGCGAGGGAGGGCGCGTGGGGGAAGAGCGAGGCGGTATGGCCGTCGTCGCCCAGGCCGAGCACCAAGAGGTCGAGCCGGCCGGGAAGGATCGCCTCATAGGCGCGCGCGGCCTCGTCGTGGTCGGTTCGTTCTCCCTCCATCCGGTGGATCTGTGGCGCGCCGACGGGTACCCGATCGAGCAGCGCCTCCTTCGCCATCCGGTAGTTGCTCGCCGGGTCATCGGGCGGGACGCAGCGCTCGTCACCGAAGAACACGTCGATGCGACTCCAGGGGTCACGATCGGGTAACTCGGCCGCGAGGCGCTCGTAGACCGGCCGGGGTGTCGAGCCCCCGGCGAGGGCGAGGGAGCAGCGCTCCTGCGTGTCGAGGACGCGGTGAATCTCGGCGATCAGCCGAGAAGTCGCCGAACTCACGAACGCCGAGCGGTCGACGACGACGAGCTCGGTGGTCACGACAGCGCCGATGGTCGGCATTGGAGATCGAACTGCATTCGTTCCCGGGGCGTGGGCGTCCGCGCGACATCGGCCTTCAGGGTCACATGACGATCGTCCGAATCATGGTGCCCCTCCCTCGTCGTGGGCAATGCATGCGCGGGGAGGGGTTGCTGCCGCCGTCCGCCACGACCACCTTATTTTCCCCGCATGCCCACACCCTACATCGTCGACGCCGTCCGGACTCCGATCGGCCGGGCCGGCGGCGCGCTGGCCGATGTCCGACCCGACGACCTGGCTGCCGTGGCGATCCGGGCGCTGGTCGAGCGCGCCCGGCTCCCCGCCAACCGTATCGACGACGTCATCCTCGGCTGCACCAACCAGGCCGGTGAGGACAACCGAAACGTGGCGCGGATGGCGCTCCTGCTCGCCGGCCTGCCGGTCGAGATCCCGGGGCAGACCGTCAACCGCCTCTGCGGATCCGGCCTGCAGGCGGCTATCGCGGCGGCGCACGCGGTGCGCGCCCGCGAGGGCGATCTCTTCGTCGCGGGCGGCGTCGAGAGCATGACCCGCGCGCCCTACATCACGCTCAAGACCGGCAAGGCCTGGGATCGTTCGCCGCCGCCCACCGCCGACTCGACGGTCGGGTGGCGGTTTATCAATCGCCGCTTTCCCACCGAATGGACCATCTCGCTCGGCGAGACGGCCGAGAAGGTCGCGCGCGAGTACGGCGTGTCCCGCCGGGAGCAGGATGAGTTC
The DNA here is from genome assembly GCA_050733215.1 of Gemmatimonadales bacterium. Lineage (GTDB taxonomy): Bacteria > Gemmatimonadota > Gemmatimonadetes > Gemmatimonadales > GWC2-71-9 > DASQPE01. The sequence goes on along the minus strand of JBOHSN010000030.1, from coordinate 30,004 downwards.
GCGGCCGAGAGCCAGCGTCGGGCGCAGGAGGCGCTCGCCGAGGGCGTCTTCGCCGACGAGCTCGTGGAGGTCCAGGCGCCGGGTCCCGACGGCAAGCCCGGGTGCGTGGAGCGGGACGAGCATCCGCGCGCCGGCGTCACGGTCGAAAGCCTCGCCAAGCTCAAGCCGGCGTTCGTAAAGGACGGAACGGTGACGGCGGGAACCGCGAGCGGCATCAATGACGGCGCCGCGGCGCTGGCGGTGGTGAGCGAGGCCGCGCTCCGCGAGCACGGCTTCACACCGCTGGCGCGGATCGTCGCCACCGCGGTGGCCGGAGTGGACCCGAGCGTGATGGGCATCGGCCCCGTGCCGGCCGTGCGGAAGGCGCTCGCGCGGGCGGGAATCGGCTCGGCGGACCTGGCGCACGTGGAGCTCAACGAGGCGTTCGCCGCGCAGGCCGTGGCCTGCATCCGCGAGCTCGGGCTCGATCCGGCGCGGGTGAATCCCTACGGAGGCGCCATCGCCCTCGGTCATCCGCTCGGCGCGAGCGGCGCGCGGATCCTCACGACGTTGGTGCACGGGCTCCGGCGCACCGGCGGGCGATGGGGACTCGCCACGATGTGCATCGGCGTGGGCCAGGGCATCGCGGTGGTGGTCGAGAACGCCGGCGGCAGGGCGTGAAGTACCGGATGACCATCGCCCTCGCCAGCCTCGTGTCCGGGCTCGTGGCGGTTTATCTGCACCTCTGGAAGATCGGACGGGCGGGCGCGTTGGCCTGCGGCATCGGCGGCGACTGCGAGCTGGTGCAGCACAGCTCCTGGAGCTACTTCCTCGGCGTGGACGTGGCGCTGATCGGCGCGGTGGGTTACGCCCTGCTGTTCGCGGTGAGCCTGGTCAGCCTGCAGCCCCGGTACCTGGAGGCCCGCCGCCCGGCGCTGCTGATGGCGGGGATGATCGGCGCGGCGGTGCTGTTCACGCTCCGGCTCAAGTACGCCGAGTTCGTCATTCTGCGGAGCTTCTGTCCATGGTGCGCCGTCTCGGCGGTGGCCATCACGCTCTGCGCCGTCATGATCGCACTCGACCTGCGCCGCGTGGGCGGCGCGGCTCAGCGCGATCCCGCCTCGAACACGTCCCGCGCTCGCGCGATCTGATTCAGCACCTCGTCCCGCTCCGCCGGCGTGTTCCATTCGGTGTGCGCCCGCACGAGCGAGTCCAGCCGGTTGGTCCACTTGAGGAAATACGCCGCGTCCGCGGGTGAACGGATCGGGGCCCCGCCCACGGTGACGTAGATGGGACTCGTGGTCGCGAACGGGTAGTAGCTGTCGAGCACCGGATGGCGGGCGGACCGGCTCCAGGCCCGCACCGCATACCAGCCGCTTGCCGCGACGGCGATCGTGGTGTCCACCACCGCCGCCATGCTGTCGGCGCCGACGCCGAACGCCGCGACCACCCGCCCGCCCGACACCAGCTCGAACCGCTCGACCGGCACGTAGGATCGAAGTCGTGCCTGGAATCGGAGCCGTCCCCCGCCGGCCGGCAACCTGATCTCCTGGCCGATCTCCCGCCCGCCCAGCGTGAACTCGAGTAGCGGCCCGTTCGTGGCAAAGCTCCGACCCGCCTTGAGCGCGGCATGGAAGCGCTCGCGGGAGAGCGGGCCGTCAAGCCGCGCGTAGACCCGGTTGAGGCCAACCGGACCGCGTAGCGACGCAAAGTTGGTCATGGCGTCGGTCCCCGCCGCCGCCGAAATCCTGAACCCCGAGTTCAGCAGGCGGTACCACACCCACGCGCTGGTGAGCGGCTCGCTGAAGGCGACGATCTCCATGTAGTCCACCAGGCCGAGCGCCGCATCCACCGGCAGTCCGTAAAGCGCCTCATCGGGCCGGGTGGTATCCGCCAGGACATCGCCGGGATGCACGTAGCCGCCGAGGGCCCCCTGCGCACGCGCCTCCTCCAGCACCGTCGCGTTCGTCGGAAAGAGACTCGCGGCCGCGGTTCGCTGGTACGCCGCATACGGTGGCAGCAGCAGATGGCTCCTGAGGCCGATGAGGCCGAGGTGGCCCCACAGGCTCGTATGGTACTCCTCGTCGTGGAGGATCAGCGTCGTCGCGGTAGACGCCGGATCGGGTCGGCCGGTGAAGTAGGCCACATCCGGAACCCGGCCCTCCTTGTTCACGATGAGGTTCTCGATGACGTGCACGTCTTCGGCTTCCGCCTGGGCGCGGAGCGTCGCGGGCGTGGCGCGGTAGTGGCCACCGTAGTTCATGTGCACGTGCAGGTCACCCGACCACCAGCCGCGCGCCGCGAGGTTCGCGATCCGGGTGAGCGCCACGCTCACCGATGTCGTTCCACTTGCGGGCACGCGCACCCGGCGCTGTTCCACGCGGTACTCCGGTCCACGCGTGACCTCGATGGTGAGCTCTTCGCCCGCGGGCACGGTGAGCCGGGCACGTCCCCGCGCGTGGAAGTACGCGGCCTCGAACCGGCGCTCGTCGCGGGCGAAGCCGTCGTCGGCGTGGCGCCACGCACCGTCTGGCGCCCAGCTTCGCCCGTCCGCCCCGATCACCGAGACCCGTGCCGGCACCGCGCGTCGCCCGTCCGTGATCCGGAGCAGGAGTGTGGCCGTCGGCCGGAGATACGATCGGCGCTGCACCTTGATCCGCTCCCGGCGCCCCCCCGGAAGGTGGACCACCTCGAGCCCGGTGTTGCCACCGGCGTTCGACACGAACGCGATGGCGCGCCCGTCGGGCGACCAGCGGGGCATGGTGGCATCGTGCTCGCCGTGGGTGAGCTGGAGCGGCGCCTCGCCCGCCGCGGTGGTCAGCCAGAGCTGGTTCCACTGCCGGCCGAGGTAGGAGCTGTAGACCACGCGGCGCCCATCCCGGGACCAGTCCGGATCGGCCCGCCAGGTCGTCTCCTCGGCACGGATCTCCCGCATCGTCCCGCCGGGCTCGAGCGGAAGGCGCCAGATCGTGCCCGAGCCCCAGGTCTGGCCGCGGTTGGACACCACCAGAAGCTCGCGGCCGTCGACCGACCACGCGGGCGAGATGTACTGGTCGTACGCGTGGTAGTAATACCGCGGCAGGCCCCCGTCCCGGTCCTCCGACACCCGGGTGGGCGTCGCCGCGCCGGCGTCGTCGGCTGCGGCTACCACGAAGACGTGGAACCGGCCCTCGTGGGCGGTGGAGACGAATGCGATCCGCCGGCCGTCAGGTGACCAGCGCGGGTCGACGTTCACCGCTCCATTTCGCACCAGCGAGCGCGACGCGCCGCTCGCGAGGTCGAGCAGCCGCAGTTCGATCTCGCCGCCGTCGTAGGAGGCGTATACGACTCGGCGCCCGTCGGGCGACCAGTCGGGCTGGTAGTCGTAGCCCGGGCCATCGGTGAGCTGCCGGGCCTCGGTGCCGCCCAGCCGCTGGCGCCACAGCGTCCCCTGCATCGAGTACACGAGCTCCGCGCCGTCCGGCGACCACGACGGCGCCGTTGGCCCGCTCGTGGCCTGCGGCAGGTACATCTCCCGGAAGTAGTACGGGTGGGGCACGCGGATCTGATCGAGGACCGGCTTTCGCTGCGCTACTGCTGGGATCGCGTACATGAAACTCGAAACCACCAAGAGAGGAAGGACGCAAAGGCATCCGTGAACCGATCGGTCTCGGCCGGTGTACCCGGCGGAGCCCAACAGATACGGAACCTCTTCGTGTCCTTCCTCTCTTTGTGGTTCACCCATCAGGAGAACCGCCGCAGCGAGAACTTCGCTTCGGGCTCGGCCGCCCCGAGGACGAGCCGCGCCACGTGCTCCCCCACCGCCGGCCCCATCTTGTATCCGTGGCCCGACCCGCCTCCGGCGAGCCAGACGTTCTCCGCGAGGGGATGCCGATCGAGAATGAAGTCGCCGTCGGGCGACTGCTCGTACTGACAGACGCGCGACTCGACCAGCGGCGCGCCGGCGAGCCCGGGAAAGCGCCGGCGGAGGAGATCCCGCGCCCGCGCGAGGCCCTCGGCCGACGGCAGGCGCTCCTCGGTGGTGGGATCGATCTCCGGGCCGCGGGTGTCGTCCGCGACCTTGAATCCGCGGCGCTCGTTGCCCGGAATGCCGTAGATGAATCGCTCGGCGTTGTCCACCCAGACCGGGCACTGATCCTCATCGTACGAGCGGTCGCCCGGGGGGAGCCCGAAGAAGAACACCTCCTGCCGGGTAGGCTGCACCCGGCGCCCGACGACGTCCGGGAAAACCGCGCCGAGCCAGGGGCCGCAGGCAAAGACGAAGCGGTCGGCCCGGAGCGTCTCGCCGTCGGACAGCGCAAGCGACCCGAGTCCCCGACCCTCGATCGGCGCCGGTAGCGCGTGCGCCACCCGGTACTCCCCGCCCTCGGCGACGAACGCCTCGCGCACGGTCTCGCAGCCCTGCCGAGCCAGCAGGTAGCCGGCTTCGGATTCGTGGAACACCGTGCGCACGCCGGCGAATTCGATCTGCGGCCAGCGGCGCGCAGCATCCGCAGGCGACAGCTCGGCCGCGTCGAGCCCGGCGGCGCGGAGCAGCGGCAACGTGGCGCGGGCGTAGCGGTCGTCGCCCGCGTACATCCAGAGCGCCCCGGTACGATGGTACAGCCGCCGCCCGCATTGCTGCTCGTGCTCCCACCAGAGCGCGAACGATCGCACGGTCATCTCGACGTAGAGCCGCTCGCCACCGTACATGCCCCGGATGACGCGGGTCTCGCCGCCTGAGCTCGCGCGTGAATGACCGGCGCCCCAGGCATCGACCAACGTCACCCGGTGCCCGGCGCGCCGGAGATGCAGCGCCGTCCACCCCCCGAATGCGCCCGCGCCCACGACCGCCACGTGGAGCGTCACGCCGCCTCCCGGAGCTCCACGGCCCCCGAGCGGCGCGCCCGCCAGTAGAGCAACCCGCCCAGCGCGACGAACGCCAACGCGCCGCCCACGACCTTGAGCTCGAACAGCAGGGGATCGTGCGTGTCGGGCGGCGGGATGCACGCCACGACCATGGCGAACAGCGTGACGGCAAGGCCGCTCAGGCCGGTGAGCCAGGTCCGGATCTCCCTCCCGCCCTCTCCCGCCCGCTCCCGCCCGCTCCCGTCCTTCAGATAGCAGAGGAAGAGGTAGACGTAGGGCACGAAGTACACGAGCAGCATCGTGTCCAGCAGGATGAGGTACACCCTCTCGACCGTCGTGCCCCGCCCCATCACCGAGATCAGCAGGAAGAGGGTCGACAGCACCGCCTGCACCAGCATGGCCACGTAGGGCGTGCCCCAGCGCGGGTGCACGCGGCCGAACGCCGGCGGCGCGTAGCGATCGAGACCCACGGCGAAGGCGACGCGGGCGGAGCCGCTGAGCCACGCGCCGACGGCGCCCAGCACGTTCAGCGTGATCGCGGCTGCGGCGAGCGGGACGACCCAGGCGAGCGCCGGCAGGTCCCGCACGCCGGCGGCGATGCCCTGCACGATCGCGGTGACGACGTTGAGCTCGTCTGGCGGGACCATCCACAGCAACGATGCGGTGCCGAGCAGATACACCCCCGCGACGACCGGGGCGGTCACGAACACGGCCATGGGCAGGGTGCGCCGCGGGTCCTTCACCTCGCCGGCGAGCGTGGCGGACAGTTCCAGTCCCGCGTAGGCAAAGGCGATGGACGCCCAGAAGTTGAGCCGGCCGATATCGTCGAGATTCGGAACGAGCGTCGTCGGAGTGATCGGGGTCCCGGGCTCCCGGGTGACGAAGGCGTAGGCGCCCAGCGCGATGACGAGCACGGCCGGAACGAACGCCGCCGTTCCACCGACGTTCTGCAGCCAGCGGCCGGTGCGCAGGCCGACGACGTTGAGCAGCACTGCGAGCCACATCCCCACGAGCGTCACCGGCAACACGTAGCTCAGGCGATTGCCCAGCCCGCTCGCCCCGGTGCCGAACGCCCAGGGCGCGATCGATGCCACGAACAGGAGCAGGCTCGGATAGTACAGGACGTTGTTGACCCAGTAACACCAGCCGCAGACAAACCCGTGCCCTTCGCCGAAAGCGCGCCGCGTCCACCGGTAGATCCCGCCCTCCTCGGGATACCGGGCCGCGAGATCGGCCACGGCAAGCCCCTGGGGCACGAAGAAGCAGAGTCCCGCGATTACCCAGAGCACGAGGCTGCTGGGCCCGGCGGCCGCCGACGTGGCGAGCCACCGGATGCTCATCACGGCGACGATATTGAAGAGGACGAGATCCCGCAGCGTGAGCGTGCGGGGAAGCGCCGGCGCGGCGGCGGCGCGGTCGGTCATCCGCGGCGGATCATCCCTTGAGGTAGAGCCGCTCGGGATCGAGCACCTCGCGGAGCAGCCGCAGCGCGTCGGGCGCGGGCGGCTCGACGCAGTCGAGCGCCCCGCGGACCCGGAGCGGCCAGCCCACACCGGCCTTCACCTCGGCCACGGTCACGCCGGGGTAGAGCGCCGTGAGCGCCAGCTCCCCGTCCGAATCAGCCTCGAGCACGGCCTTGTCGGTGATGACCTTCACCGGGCCGGCGCCGGGCATCCCGAGCTCGCTGCGAGTCCCGGCCCGGGTCACATGCCCCGGGCTGGTCACGAAGTCGACCGCGGCAGGGAACGCGCGCGGATTGAGCCGGCTGATCACCAGCGTACGCCGGGCGTGAATCGCGATCTCCGCCGCGCCGCCGCTCCCGGGCAGCCGCACGGCCGGGCGGTCGTAGGACCCGATCACCGTGGTGTTGATGTTGCCGTAGCGATCCACCTGCGCGCCGCCGAGAAACCCGACCTCGATGCGCCCGTTCTGCAGGAAGCATTGGAAGACATCGGCCATGCTGCACACCATCAGCGATCCGGTGACGAGCGCAGGGTCGCCGATCGACACGGGGAGTCGCTCCGGCACGGCGCCGACCGCCCCGCTCTCGTAGATCAACACCAGGTTCGGCGCGTGCGTCGCCCGCGCCAGGTTGCACGCCAGGTTCGGCAGCCCGATGCCCACGAACACGACCTCGCCGTCGCCGAGCTCCCTCGCGGCGGTCGCGGCCATCATCTCGTTGGGGGAATACGTGGTCATCGACGCTGATGGACCGATGGACCGATGGACCGATGGCCGATGGACCGATGGACTGATGGACCGATGGACGGACGGGCCAATCGGACCATCTGACCATCCGACCATCTGTCCATCCCGTCAATAACCATAGTTCACTCCCGCCGCCATGCGCTCCCCCGCGCGCAGATGCTCCAGCCCACCTGAGCGGGCCACGTATTCCTCCCGGTCGCGAACCCCGTGCACGTACTCCTCCAGGTAGCGGCGGAGCTTCGCCGGGTCCCGGCTGATGTCCTCCCAGGCCACGTAGAAGGCGTTGTCGCGATCGTAGTGGCCCTGCGCGTATGACGGATGCGCGCCCCACTGCTCGACGACCACCGCGTCCACGATGGTGCCGGGAATGAGCGTACGGTTCGGGTCGGCGCGGACGACCGACTCATCGATCAGCTCCTCGACCACCACGATCACGCGGCTCGACGCGAAGGCCGCTTCTTTCTGCACACCGAGCAGCCCCCAGATCTGGGTGTTGCCCTGGGCGTCGGCCCGCTGGGCGTGCACGATCGTGACGTCGGGGTTCAGCGCCGGTACCGCCGCGAGTCGCTCGCCGGTGAACGGACAGGTCACCTGCCGGATCAGCGGATTGGCCACCGGCAGGTCGGTGCCCATGTAGTTCCGCAACGGCCAGAACGGAAGCCGCGCCGAGCCGGCGCAGAAGCGGGCGACCATGCCGAAGTGGGAGTACTCCTCCAGCTCGAGTCGGCGGTCGCCCTTCCCTTCCACCGCGCGCCGGAAGGCGTGGAGCGAGCCGGCGCCCGGATTGCCAGCCCAGGAGAAGACCAGCTTCCGCGCACACCCGGCCTCGATCATCTGATCGTACACCAGATCGGGCGTGAGCCGGCAGAGCACGAGGTCGCGTCGGCCCTGCCGGATGATTTCGTGGCCCGCGGCGAAACAGATTAGGTGGGTGAAGCCCTCGATGACGACCGTGTCGCCGTCGTGCACGTGCCGCGCGATCGCGTCGCGCATGCTGACCACCTTGCTCATCCGGCGATGGCCTCCAGGCGACGGGCCTCCGCCCGCGCCTCGGCCTCGAGCGCTGACGCGAGCAGCTCGGCCGCGCCGGTCAGATGCCGCTCCAGGAGCGCGACGGCGGCATCGGGGTCCCGACGTTCGAGCGTGGCGAGCAGCTCGCGATGCTCGCGCTCGAACTCTCGGCGGTGGGTGAGCATCAGTCCGTGCGACAGCCAATAGCGATCGACCCGCCGGAGGAGGCCGGCGATCATCTCGCCGAGCCGTGGCCGGTCATCCAGGTGGTAGACGAGCTGATGGAACTCGACGTCCAGCGCGCCCCACGCGGCACCGTCCTGCACCCGCTCCGCCGCGTCCAGGATCTCGCGCGCCCGCTCCAACTCCGCGCGGCCAAGACGAGGCGTCGCGCGACGCAGGGCCGCGCTCTCCAGCAGCACGCGGATATCGTAGATCTCACGGATCTCGGCCGGCGTCAGCGCGCTGACCGCTGCACCGCGGTTGGGCTGGTAGGTGACGAGCCCTTCCGACTGCAGCTGGCGGAGCGCCTCCCGCACCGGGATGTGACTGACCCGGAGCCGGCTCGCGATTTCATCCTGGGGCAGCGGCTGGTTGGCCCGGAGCACGCCGGTCGCGATCGCCTCGCGGAGCACCGCGGCAACCAGCTCATGGGTAGCCTGTTTGCGGAGCCGGGGCATGCCGGCGAGGAGCTGCTCGAGCTGCACGGGTAATCCAGGGCTTGGGTGTGGCGCCGCTTGCGCCAGAATATATTATATACTAAGTTCGCTAACGTCAACCTCCGTCACTGTTTGACTCGGCACCTGGTGCCGGATCGCGAGGCCGAATGGAAGTCACCTCTCGGGCGCCCGAAGCGCACCAGGCCGGACAGCCGCTGCCCTATCCGCCGCGCCGCGAATACGCGGAGCCGGACTGGAGCCGCCTGCCCGGCTTCCGGGGGGTGACCGCCGCCGACTGGGAAAGCGCCACCTGGCAGCGCAAGCACACGGTCAAGAATCTGCGCGAGCTCAAGGCCGCGTTCGGCGATCTCCTTCCGGACGGCCTCGCCGACAGCATCGCGAAGGACCAGGAGCATCGCGCCACGATGTCGATGCTGATCCCGCCCCAGATGCTCAACACCATGGACGTGTCCGACCTGTGGCGGGATCCCGTCCGCCGCTACATGGCGCCCGCGCTCGCCGACCGGCGCACCGACTGGGCCAATCATCCGAAGGCGTCACGCGACAGCCTGCACGAAGCCGAGATGTGGGTCGTGGAGGGGCTCACCCACCGGTATCCCACCAAGGTGCTGGCCGAGCTGCTCTCGACCTGCCCGCAGTACTGCGGGCACTGCACCCGCATGGACCTCGTCGGCAACGACGTGCCGCAGGTGGAGAAGCTCAAGTTCAACGTGCCCCAGAAGGACCGACACAGCCAGATCCTCGACTACCTGCGCCGCTCACCCGGCGTACGCGACGTGGTGGTGTCCGGCGGCGACATCGCCAATCTGCACATCACGCAGCTCGAGCCGTTCGTGAGCGCGCTGCTGGACATCCCGCACATCCGCGACATCCGGCTCGCGTCGAAGGGCCTGATCGGCATCCCGCAACACTTTCTGCAGGACGGCGTGCTGGAGGGGCTCGAGCGCCTCGCGACGAAGGCGTTCGAGCGCGGGGTGGACCTGGCGCTCCACTGCCACGCGAATCACGCGCAGCAGATCACGCCGCTCGTCGGTCGCGCCGCGCGGAAGCTGCTCGAGATCGGCTTCCGCGACGTCCGCAATCAGGGCGTGCTGCTGCGGGGGGTGAACACGAATGCCGCCGACCTGGTCGAGCTCTGCTTCATGATGCTCGATCACGCCAAGATCATGCCCTACTACTTCTACATGTGCGACATGATCCCGAACTCCGAGCACTGGCGGCTCGGGGTATTCGAGGCGCAGCAGCTCCAGCACGACATCATGGGCTATCTGCCCGGCTTCGCCACGCCGCGCATCGTGTGCGACGTGCCCTTCGTGGGCAAGCGTTGGATCCATCAGCTCGCCGACTACGACCGCGAGCTGGGCATTTCGTACTGGACCAAGAACTATCGCACCGGGATCGAGCAGGACGACCCCGAGGCGCTGACCCGGAAGTACGAGTACTACGACCCGATCTACCTTCTGCCCGAGTCGGGCCAGGCGTGGTGGCGTACCTACGAGCGCGAGCTCGCGGAGGCCAAGGCATGACGGCGACGGCGATCGACCCGAAGAGCCCCACGCCGCGGCAGCGCGACTATCCCCGCATCGTGACGCCGCCGCCGGGGCCGGCGGCGCAGGCGATCATCGCGCGCGACGAGGCGTGGACCTCCCCGTCGTACATCAAGGAGTATCCGCTCGTCATCGCGCGCGGCACCGGCGCCATGGCCGAGGACGTGGACGGGAACCGGTACATCGACTTCATGGCGGGGATCGCGGTGACGTCCACCGGATACAATCATCCGGCCGTGGTCTCGGCCATCAAGGACGCGGCCTCCCGGTTCCTCCACATCTGCGGAACCGATTTCTACTTCGACGGCTTCGCCAGACTCGCCGAGCGGCTGGGCCGTTCCGCGCCGGGCCCGAGCCGGAAGCGGGTGTTTCTGTCGAACTCGGGCACCGAGGCGGTCGAAGGCGCCATCAAGCTGGCGCGGTACCACACCCGGCGCCCGGCGCTCATCGGGTTCCACGGCTCGTTCCACGGCCGCACCTACGGCGCGATGAGCCTCACGTCGAGCAAGGCCACGCAGCGGGGACATTTCGGCCCCTTCCTGCCCGAGGTCTACCACGTGCCCTACAGCACGCCGTACCGCTGCGCCGACTGCGGCACCGGCACCGGGTCGGGCTGCACGTTGCACGGCCTCAGCGCGATCGAGCAGCTCTTCGACCGTCAGCTTCACGCCGAGGACGTCGCGGCGATCTTCGTGGAACCGATCCAGGGAGAGGGCGGCTACGTCATCCCGCAGCCGGGATTCCTGCGAGGGCTGCGCGAGCTGTGCGACCGCCACGGCATTCTCCTCGTCGCGGACGAGGTGCAGAGCGGCGTCGGCCGCACCGGCCGGATGTGGGCGTGCGACTGGGAAGACGTCGAGCCCGACATCCTGATCACCGCGAAAGGCCTGGCCTCCGGGATGCCGATCGGCGCGTTCGTTGCGAAGGAGTCGGTAATGACCTGGAGCGCCGGGGCACACGGCTCGACGTTCGGCGGCAACCCGGTGAGTTGCGCGGCCGCCCTCGCGACGCTGGACGTCGTGGAGGGCCTGCTCCCCCACGTGCGCGCGATGGGCGAGCGCATGGTGGCAGGCATGCGCCGGCTCCAGGAGCGCCATCCGGTGATCGGCGACGTGCGCGGGCGGGGGCTGATGATCGGGGTGGAATTCGTGAAGGACCGGACGACGCGCGAGCCCTACCCGGAGCTGGTGGACCGACTCACCGAGCGGGCGTTCCAGAGGGGGCTTCTGCTTCTCGGCGCCGGAAAGAGCGTCATCCGCCTCGCGCCGCCGCTCGTGCTCGACGAGTACGACGTGGACACGGGACTCGGGATACTCGAGGAATGTCTGGCCGATACTGCGTGAGCGGTAAGCGGTAAGCGGGGGTGTCCGGTCAGCACCGGAGCCCCCGCTCACCGCTCACCGCTCACCGCTTACCGCTCACCGCTCACGCAGTTTCGATCACCGTCCGGCTCTGCTCCCGCATGAACTGGGCAACGTAGTACGGCCCGCAGCCACCCTTCCCGGTCGAGCCCGAGCCCTTCCACCCACAGAAGGCCTGCGCGCCCGGCCAGGCGCCGGTCGTGGCACCGCTCCGCTTGTTGGCGTAGCACACGCCGGCTTCGATCTCGTCGAAGAACCGATCGACCTCCTCCGGCTTCCCGGAAAAGATCCCCGCGGTGAGCCCGTACTCCACCTTGTTGGCCTCCGCGAGCGCCTCGTCGAGACTTCCCACCTCGGCGACGGCGAGGAACGGTAGGAACAGCTCGTCCATGAAGAGCGAGCTGGTTCGCGGCAGCTCGACGATGGTCGGCGCGACGTAATACCCGCGGCCAAGCGCGCCCGCCGTCAGCCGCCCGCCACCGGCCAGGAGCTTGCCGTCTTTCCGGGCCTGGTCGGCTGCCCGTTCGAACCGCGCGACTGCCTTGTCGTTGATCACCGGCCCGAGATACACGTCGCGCTCGGTCGGATCGCCGATGCGGATGGCGGCGGTCTTCTCGAGCAGCTTCTCCATGAACGGCTGGCGGACCGCACGGTGAACGTACACCCGCGACGTGGCGCTGCACTTCTGGCCCTGGAGCCCGAAGGCGGAGCGCATGATGCCCTCGGCCGCCGCGTCCACGTCGGCGGTGTCCATGACGATCGCCGCGTTCTTGCCGCCCAGCTCGAGCAGCGCGGGCTTGATCCAGCGCTGGCTGAGTCCCTGGTGGATGCGAAGCCCCACCCCTTTGGACCCGGTGAACACGACCCCATCCACGTCGGGATGCTGCCAGAGCGGATCCCCGATCTCGGTGCCGTGGCCGACGACCAGGTTGAACACGCCGGTGGGGATGCCGGCGTCCCGATACGCCTCGTAGAGTCCCAGTCCGGTCCACGGGGTATCCTCGGCCGGCTTGTAGACCACGGCGTTGCCCGCCACGAGCGCCGCGCTCGACATCCCCGCCGACAGCGCCAGCGGGAAGTTGAACGGGGCGATGCAGGCGAACACGCCGTACGGGCGAAGCACGTCGGTGTTCCGCTCGATCGCGGTCACCCGGCCCATGGGCCGGACGAATCCGCCCGCGTCCTCGACCTGCTGCGCGTAGTAGTCGATCAGGTCGGCCGATTCCTCGACGTCGCCCATCGACTCGAGCCGGTTCTTGCCGACCTCGAGCGCCATGATGGCCGCCAGGTCGTACTTCCGCTCCCGAACGAGCTCGGCGGCGCGACGCATCGTGGCGACCCGTTCACGCCAGGGCAGCCGGGCCCATCCCCGCTGCGCCCGCTTCGCCGCGCGCACCGCGAGATCCACGTGCTCCGGCCCGGCGCACTCGAAGGTGCCGAGTACAAGGGTGGTGTCGATCGGCGAGCGGTCGATGATGGGTTCGCGCCCGGTGTCGACCGGCTGGTCGTCGATATAGAAGGAGTGCCGCCTCCCCGCGGCGGCCCGCGCACGCGCGAGCGCCTCGTCGAAGCGGCGGTGGAACTCGTCAAGATCGCCGCCGGTGCTGGTATAGGTGATCTTGGTGGCTGTGGCCGTCATCTGCTGCTCCATGCCTGATTCCGTCCGGAGACGGGCTTCCAAAGGGATTGCCGAAACGCCGCCGCGCGTCAGACGACGGCGACGCGGGTGCCTCGCCCAGCGATGGTGCGCTCGAGCGCGCGGGCGAATCGCTGAACGATCTCGCCGATCTCGGCCTCGGTGATCACGAATGGCGGCGCGATCATGACCAGATCGCCGTTGGTGCCGTCGGCCTGGCCCACGTTGGGCCACACGACCAGGCCTTCCGCGAGCGCGGCGGCCGTGAATGCCTCGGCGAAGCCCTGGCTTCGCGGGAAGGGATTGCGGGTCACCGTGTCGGCCACAAACTCCACGCCGGCGAGAAGCCCCCGGCCGCGGACATCGCCCACGTGCGAAAGCGTCCGCAGGGGCTCGAGCGCACGATGCAGCGCGCGCCCCATCTCCGCCGAGCGCTCGACCAGTCGGTGGTCCGAAAGGTACCGGAGCGCGGCAACGCCGCCGGCACAGAGCACGGGGTGATGGGAGAACGTCTGCGCGTGCACCAGGCCCCCTGACCCATCCGCCAGCACGTGGGCGATCCGATCGGTGGCGACCAGCGCCGAAAGCGGTGTGTATCCCCCGCCGATCCCCTTGCCGAGCGTCATCAGGTCGGGCGTGACACCGAACTGCTCGAGGGCCGTGAACGTGCCGGTGCGGCCCGCGCCGGTCAGCACCTCGTCCGCGACGAACAGCACGTCGTGCCGGTCGCAGATCTCGCGTACGCGGCGGAAGTAATCGGGAGGCGGCACCGCCGCTCCGGTGGACGATCCGCCCACGGGCTCCGCGATGAAGACGGCCACCGACCCGGCACCCAGCTCCTGAATCGTCCGCTCCAGCGCCTCGCCGCTGCACGCCGGGCAATATGGTTCCACCCCCCGGCAGTCGCACCGATAGGCATACGGCGCGGGTACCCGGGCCACGTCCACGAGCCAGCTGCCGTAGAGCTTCCGGTAGTGCTCCCGGGCGGACGCGGACAAGGCGAGCAGCGTGTTGCCGTGGTACGCCGGGGTCAGGGCGACGATACGCTGCTTGGCGGGGCGGCCGAGCTCGGTCCAGTACTGCCGGGCGCACTTGAGTGCCGCTTCGACCGCCTCCGAGCCGCTGCCGAGAGGGTAGACCCGCGTGAGCTGCCGCGGGAGCCGAGCGGCGAGCTCCGCCGCGAAGGCTTCCGAGGACTCATGGGTGAACGCCGTCCCGTTCACGTAAGCCACTCGCCGCGCCTGCTCGGCCATCGCGTCACCGACGACCGTGAGGCCGTGCCCGAGGTTCGCCACGAACGCACCGCCACAGGCGTCGAGATAGCGCCGCCCGTCCTCGTCCCAGAGCCAGCAACCTTCGCCGCGGACGATCACGGGGTAGCTCTTCGTCAGCTTGCGGTAGAAAACGTTCCCGGCGGGGAAACGGCGATCGGGCATAGGGTCGGGTGAGAGTCGCGGGAAATCTGGCGGGTGGAACTCGAAATAGCTAGCGCCTGACGCGCCAAGTGCAACACCTACAGCGTGTTCTGGTGAACACTTGAAGCGATGATTTAACCACAGAGGACGCTGAGGGCACAGAGACGACGGCTTGAAATACAGAGACACCCAGCCGCAGAGAGATCGACGGATTCTTTTGTGGTCTCATGGCCGGCCGTCCCGATCCAAGACATGAGAGCACCAAAGAACCAGTTCGAGATCTCTCTGCGGCTTACGTGTGAAGCGATCGTCTCTGTGTCCTCTGTGGTTCAACCCCCTACGCGTGTGCCGGCTGGGGCGAGATGGCGTCCTCCAGATCCGAGTAGTCGGGCTCGGCCAGGTCGGCATACACCGGGTTCGAGAGATACCGCTCCCCGAAATCACAGGTGATCGAGACGATCAGCTTCCCGGCGTTGTCGGGTCGCGCGGCGAGCTGCAGGGCGGCCCACGTGATCGAGCCGGTCGAGATGCCGGCGAAGATCGCTTCCTCCCGCGCCAGGCGGCGGGTCGTCACGATCGCGTCGTCATTCGTGACCTTGATGATCTCGTCGTAGATCGTGGTATCGAGAATCGCCGGTACGAAGCCCGCGCCGATGCCCTGCTGCTTGTGAGGTGACGGCGCGCCACCGGAGAGCACCGGGCTCTCGGCGGGCTCCACCGCGACGATCCGGATCCCCGGCTTCTTCTCCCGCAGGAAGCGGCCGGCACCCGTGATAGTGCCTCCCGTGCCGATGCCAGAGACGAAGACGTCCACCTTGCCCCCGGTGTCCTCCCAGATCTCGGGGCCGGTCGTGGCATAATGAATGGCCGGGTTGGCGGGGTTGTCGAACTGGCGGGGCATCCATCCGCGGTCGCCGAGCCGGCTCAGGATCGCCTCCGCCCGCGCGATGGCACCCTTCATCCCCTTCGAACCTTCCGTGAGGACCACCTTGGAGCCGAGCGCACGGAGCAGGTGCCGCCGCTCGAGCGTCATCGTGTCCGGCATGGTGAAGATGCAGCGGTATCCGAGCGCCGCGGCGACGTAGGCGAGACCGATACCCGTGTTGCCGCTGGTCGGCTCGACCACGATCATCCCCGGCCGGAGCCGTCCTCGTTCGATGGCGTCCCGGAACATCGCCATGCCGATCCGATCCTTCACCGAGCTGAAGGGGTTGTAGCCCTCGTGCTTAACCGCCACTCGGGCCGGCAGCCCCGCGGCCAGGCGATTGAGCTGGATCAGCGGCGTGTTGCCCGCCGTCTCCGTGACGTTCGCGTAGATCTTCCCGTGGGGCATTTTGAGTGTGAGTGTGAGTGAGAGTGCGAGTGCGAGGGTGGGTGAGAGTGTAAGTGTGAGTGTCAGCGGCCTTGCGGTGCGCCCCTCGCACTCCCACTCGCACTCGCACTCGACCTCGCACTCGATCGGAGCACCAGGATGCCGGTGCCGATGAGCCCGAGCGCGAGGTACATCAGCCCCCCGGGCGGTGCCCCACCCCGTCCCCCCGCCGGAACCGTACAGTAGCCGGTGGCGAGGCAGACCAGGCCATCGGTCGCCAGTACCACGTTCGGCGCGAACCGGGGGGCCGGGTCGGTGAGCGCGAGGGCGACGGCCAGTGGGAGCAGCATCCTCGACGTTACCGGGGCCCCGTGGACTCGTCAAGCGGCCGGCGGTATCGTACGGGCATCCCCGACAGGAGCCCGCATGGGCAAGCTCGCGTTCGGCGGCGTGCTTCTCGTCGCCGCGTTCTTCCTCATGGTCGCGCGCGCCGGCCTGGCGGGCCGCCCGGCCGGGCGCGCCATCCGCGTCGTGGCGCTGTTCCTCGCCACCATCGGCGTCGCGTTCCTGCTCCTGTCGGGTGTAGCAGTGATCGAGCCGGGCCAGGTGGGCGTGCGGCACGCCTTCGGCTACGTGGACCCCGCGGCGCTCCTTCCCGGCGTGCGGTTCGTGCCCCCGTGGTCGCAGGTGGAGCGCTACTCCACCCGCGAGGAGCAGTACCCGGCCTCCGGCCGTGAGGCGGAGACGATCCCCGCGCTCTCCCGGGAGCAGATGGCCATGAACGTGGACGTGGCAGTGCGCTGGCAGATCGATCCGCAGGAAGCGCCGCACATCTTCACCGAGATCGGTACCGAGGACCAGATCCACAACATCGTCCTCAACGCCATCCGGAAGGGCGTGCGTGACGGCATGGTCCAGTACACGATCAACGACGTGCAGCAGCGGGACAAGATCGCCGACGCGATGGAGGCGCGTACCGACTCCGCGCTCGTCACCCGCCCGCGCGTTGCCGGCGCCCCGTTCCGGATCGCCAAGCTCACCGCCTTCTTCCTCCGCAGCCTCGAGCCGCCGCCCCAGGTGGTTCAGGCGATCAACAACAAGATCGCCCAGGAGCAGCAGATCGAGACCGAGCGCCATCGGGTCGAGGTCGCCCGGCTCCAGTCCGAGCAGCAGCGGCTGCTGAATCAGACGCTCACGTCCGAGGCGCTCACCAAGCAGTACCTCGAAGTGCTCCACGACCTGCGAGGCTCCAACAACCTGGTCCTGCTGATACCGACCGAGGGTGGACTCCCGCTGCTCGACATCGGCGCGCTCCGGAAGAACCTCGGGAAGCCGTAGCGACGCTTCGCGCCACTCAGGCGCTGGCTCGTTCCAAAATGATTGTCGGGGGCCGTGACGCGTGGACGACCTTCTCCCCATGCGTCACGGCCCCGTTGTGCCGGTCCTGCTCCTTGTTTTTGGCTGTGCGGGCTCCCCGGCGCCGGGCAGCGTGACGCCGGTCGGGCGGGCGGAGCGATTCGGCGGCGTTCAGCTGGTGCTGAACAATCGCTACTGGCTGGACGTGGTCGTGCGGGTGGAGCACGACGGCGAGATCACCCGGATCGGACAGGTGGAGAGCCAGCTGGAGCGGTCGAGCATGCTGGTCTACTGATAGGGTCTCGCTCTCTCCTCTTCACACCGTCCGAACTGCTCTGTCGCCGCCGTCGCCTCGTGGTCCTTAGTGCGCCATCGGGTTACAGTTCCGTCACATATGCATATGCATTGACATCAACCCGCGTGTCATGGGAGGATCTTGGATGCGAGCGCTCCGCCGGATCGGCGTGCTGGGGTTCATCGTGGCGGCTGGCGTGGCTGCCTCGTCCTGCTCCAACGATGTGTCCGACCCGTCCGCCGAGGCGCGGGTGCGGTTTATCAACGCCTCGCCCGACTCACCGCCGCTGGACATCCTCTTCGATGGCTTGAATGCGCTTCAGGATCTGGGAGCTGGCGAGCTGACTGTATATCTCACGGTCAATGCGGGGTCGCCGGTTCTGACGATGCGCCCGAGTGGCGGGAGCGACGTCGCACAGACGACCCCAGCGTTCGCGGCGGGCGGCAATTACACCGTTCTCGCCACCGGACTATTCGCGGCCCTGCAAGCGCTGGTGCTCACGGACGATAACACCATTCCGTCTGCGGACATGGTGCGCCTACGCGTCGTCCATGTTGCGCCAAGTAGTGGTGCCTTGGATGTGTACGTCACCACACCTGGCGCAGACCTCGCGAGCGTTCAACCCGTGTCCGCTGGGGTCTCGTTCCGCGGTGTTGCGGACTACGTTTCGCTGCCGGCGGGACAGTATCAAATCCGGGTGACTCAGGCCGGTACCCAAACGCTCGAGCGGGACGCAGGAACCTTCAGCCTCAATGGCAGCGAAGTTCACTCTGTCTTTATCCTGGACGCCCCGGGTGGCGGCACGCCACCGAGCGTGGCCGCGGTGCGGGACGCGGTCCCCGGCAGCTAGCAGAGGCCCAAGTGCTTACTCCGGACTGACTTGCCCGCCACCTGGTGCGCTCTGGTTACCGGTATCATTGGTCAACGCCGCTGCCGCACCGATCGCGCCGGCCGCCAGCAATCCGCCCAGTGCCACCGTCTGCCCGGTTGAGAGACGGCGCCGCATCATCGATGAAATGGACGTGCGGGGCAACGTGACTGTGTCGTCCTTGAAGTACGACTCAATGCCCTCAGGGGTCCGCGCAACGCGTACCAAGAACCGCACGGTGTCGGCAGTCATGGCAGCCACCCGAGCGTCCAATTGATTGATGCGGGGACCCAGCGAGCGGGCCAGACGGTCCGAGGCTTCCGGGTTCAGGTCGGCGCGAACCGCGTCTCCCAGAGCTGGCTCGGTCTGCTCGAGCGGGCGATAAGTGTAGCAGCCGCTATTCAGGAGACCCAGCACAACGAGCAAAGCAGCACGCATGTACCAACTCCTTGACCTGATTCGGGAAAAGGTGGCCAGCGACCCGTCAGCCGTTTCAACCAGCAACGACGATCCGCGCATGTCTGGACGCGGACGCAGGATATGTGCAATGTTGCAGATGGTCGATTTACCCATCAGCCCTCAAGGGTACCGCGATGCGGCATCTGCATAATACTCTCCGCGTGTCCGTCTCGTACCTTCTGCTCATCGGGTTGGCTGCCGCCTGCGGGGGGCGCGGCGAGCCCGGCGATGACGTGGAGCCTGAGATCGACTACGACCGGCAGACCCCGGCTGCGTTGTCCATCAACAATAATCACTGGCTCGACGTTATCGTCTTCGTCTTCCACGACGGCGAGATGTCGCGTGTCGGCTCGGTAACGGCCGCTTCGAGCAACACGTTTACCCTGCCGGCCTGGATGCTCGGCCAGTCCCGCACCATCAGGCTGCTCGCCGATCCAATTGGCTCGGAAGGCTGGATCCGGAGCGAAACCATTCACGTCCAGCCCGGTCAGTCCATCGAGTGGAGACTGGAAAGCCAGCTCGCGCGAAGTTCCGTGATGGTATACTGAATTCTTATTGTCGCAGCACCACCTGCAAGGCGCCACCCGCATATCGCGGCCCGTACTGGATCTGCGCGTCGGGACCGCTGAGATACCTCATCTCTTGAACGAGATCCGCGGTGATCGTCCTCAGGTGGCTGGCGTCGCCCACCTCGGTGCCGTTGACGAAGACGGCGAGCTTGACTGCGGCCGCATTGGTCGTCAGCTCGCTGCTTGCGTTCGGGCTGCGCGGTACGAGGCCGCGCGACTGGATGCGCGTACCTCCGTGAACCGATTGCGGCCGCTCAGCGCGACGAAAGTACTCCGGACGGAGCCGCTCCACGGCGTCAAACGCATTCTCGACCTGGGCCTTGCTTATCTCAGCAGCGCCAAGGTAGCGGCGGTCCCGGCGCTCCGTTGTTTGCTGGCTGGCTCCTGAGGCTGGCGTACCGAGCGCCACGAGGAGGAGCAGCAACACCCTCGAGACAGACATCGAACCTCCCACTGTGCACCCACCTCGCCCTTGAGTAGGACGGCTTGATCCCACCCGGCCACACAGAGGCCGAGAGAGAGACCGAACGCGAGACGGCCCGCCTTGCGGCGGGCCGTCGCTACGTTCAACTCCCGATCATCCGCAGCCGACCGGCGGCGGCGGATCGTTGTCGTTCCGGAAGCCGGCCCCGATCTGCGCGGAGACGGTCGGAATGTTGGGGTTGGCATCCTGCTCGCTCTGCCCGTAGAAGATGCGCCGGGGAATCGTGTTCGCAATGGGGGCGCCCCCCGACGTCGGGGTGAGCGTCGGCAGGCAGTGCCGCTTGTAATCGTTCCAGAACTCCCAGTTCTGGAACAGGGACACGAACTTCTCCTCCAGCACGTCCGCGATCGTGGCTGGCCCGGCCAACAGGGGGACGCCGTACTTGGTGCGAATCCCGTTCAGCTGCGCCAATGCGCCAGCCGCGTCAGGTGCCGGCTTGAGCAGTAGTGCCTCGGCCAGGATGAGTGAGTTCTCGTCGGCAGTCACCCACGGCTGCTTGAACGTCGGTGCGTTCCGCGTGCCGGTTATGGCGAACGAGGTGTCCGTCCCATCGATCGTGGGCTCGCCGAAGTACTCGGCGATCCGGGCCACCTCGCCGCGATCGATCATCACGCGCCAAAGCGAGGGGCTGGCCTGGAGGTCTCCCCCGAACCCGGACGAGTTAAAGAACTGGAACCAGCCGTTCTGCTCCGGCGCAGTCGCACCGCTGTTCGGGGTGACGAGGTTACCTGCGTCGGTCTGGATGCCGAGCTGCGCCTCGGCCGCGATTTGGTCGTAGATCGCGCACCCGGCAAGCACGCCACCGGGGCACGAACTGCGCGCCGTGTGCAGCAGGATCCGCGCCTTGAGCGTATGTGCCAGCGCGGTCCAGGCTGCCGGATCGGACCCAAGCGACAGGTCCACCGCCGTCCCGACACCAGCTGGATCAGCGAACTGCACGATCGCCTGATCCAGCAGCGTTACCAGCTGGGCGTAAATCGCCAGCTGATCGTCCAACGCCGGCGTTTCAATGTCATCCTGTCCGGCCTCGGAATAGGGAATGTCCCCCCACTTGTCCGCCGCCTCGCTGATGATCAATGCCTCCCACACCTTGAGAATGCCCGAATACAACGGATCCGTAACTCGCTCCTGCATGATCCGGATGTCCCGAAGCCCACCGACCCCATAGATCTGGGTGAAGTTCGCGTCGATGTCGAGCGCCTCGGTCGAGTACGAATTGATGTTGAACTCGAGGAAGCGTCCGCTTCCCACGACCGCTTGACACTGCTGCACCCAGCCACAGATGAAGTACGCCATCGTACTCATGTAATTCGTGGACTGGGCGGCCTGCAGCCCCACGAACAGGTTGTCGGCTGACGTTGCGTCGACGATAGGACTGTTGGGATCCTCGTCGACGGAGGGGCCAGAGAGGAAATCACTGCACCCCGACAGGCCGCCCAGCAGGAGCGCGGTAGTCGCGAGGTGTCTCGTGCGTCGAAACATGTGTGGTTTCCTCCGGCCTATCGGTTGAGGGTCACGCCGAGGACGAACGAGCGCGACTGCGGCATGTTGAAGTAGTCGTTGCCGCGGCGTACCGCCTCTGCCTGACCGAGATTGGTCTCCGGATCGAGGCCGGTGTAATCCGTGGAGGTAAGCAGGTTGCGCCCTGCCACGCGCAGGTCAACTGAGCTGAAGCCGAGCGTACGGCGAACCCACGGCTGGGTGAGGCTGTACTGGAGGGCGATCTCCCGCAGGCGAATGAAGCCACCGTCCTCGGTGTTGTCTTCGAGGTTCCCGCCGAAGATGCCTGCGGCCTCGATCCGATACCAGGTCTCACCGATACCGACCGGGGTTCCGGCACCCGGACCCACCGTCGGTCCGATGAACCAGAAATCAACCCCGAACACCTTCTCGTTGCCGGTGCACGTGGTGAGCGTGGGGCAGGTCGCTCGCTCCTCGGTATCCTTGTGAGTTCCGTAGCTGTACAGCGCGCCCCGGGTCCCGTTGGTGACCTTGCCGCCGTTGCGAACGTCCACCAGGCCGGAGAGCTGGAAGCCCCCGATCCGGAACGTGGTACGTGCCGACCCGGTCCAGTCGTAGTTCGGGTCGCCGACGATGCGCAGGTTGGGATCCAGAATCGGAACGCCGACGATACCGGTGTTGCTCGAGGTGCCGTCGTCGATGTAGAGGGCACCCACCGGTGCGCCGGCGCAGGCCGCGTCGACTTCCGGGATACCCGGCGGGGTGATGCCGCACTTGATCAGGCCCTGGCCACGCCAGATGCCGAACGGCTGATCCTTCTGAATGCCCTGGCTCTCGAGGAACGGACCGGGCAGCTCAAGGAAGAGATCGTCCGGAGTGCCCTCACCGAGCGACAGCACCCGGTTGCGATTCCGCGCGAACTGGAAACCGAGGTCCCAGCCGAAGTTCTGGGTTGTCACCGGGCGAATGTTCAGGCTGACCTCGATGCCCCGGTTCCGGAACTCGCCTGCGTTCCGGGTCTCGTTCTGGAAGCCGGTGGAGGGCGCCAGCGGGAACAGCAGAATGACGTCCGAGGTCCGCTGGTTGTACCAGGTGAAGCTCACGTCGGCCTTATCCTTCAAGAGACCGATGTCGAACCCGGCCTCGAACTCCTTGCTCCGCTCTTCAGCGAGATCGGGATTACCGCGGAGGAAGTCGAGGGACGCGCCACCGAACCCGGCCTGCGTGGGCTGGAGCCCGACGCCCTGCACACCCCCCGAAAGATATAGAATGTCGGACCGCGTCACGGTGGCGAGCTGATAGGGCTGCGGCTCGATGCCCGCCTCGCCGTACGAGGCGCGCAGCTTGCCATAGCTGACCAGCCCTTCCGGGCGGCTGCGAATGAAGTTCCACGCTGCCGAAGCCTTCGGGAAGATCGCCCGCTTGCTGGCGTCGCTGTACGTGTTCGAACCGTCGTAGCGGACCGCACCGGTCAGGAACAGCTGCTGGCCGATGTCGATGGTGGCCTGCGCGAAATACCCCTCCACTCGGTTCTTGAACTCCTGATCGATCATCGGATCACGGAAGACCGTATTCTGCAGGTTGAACAGCAGCGGAGAGATGAGCGTTCGCCCCGTGGTCCCGTTGATGGTCTGCTTCCGGTGATTCAGGTTCTGGCCTATGGTGAACGATCCGGCGAGATTTTCGCCGCCCTTCCAGCTCGCGGTCGCCGTCAGGTTGTGATCGACCTGGAAATTGGTGATGTTGCCGGAGATCACACCGCCGTCGCTGATGGACGAGTTCGAGAGCGGGAAGCCCTCGAGCCGGTCGTCGTTGTAATAGTCGGCGCCCAGCGTGTAATTGAACTTGAGCCAGTCCGCCGGGTTCCATTCGCCGGTGACGTTGCCGAACACCCGGTCGGTCGTGCTCCGGTTGTTGAACTCCTCGATGACGAAGATCGGATTGTCGAACTGCCTCCCCTCGAGCGTCGCCGTCGCATCCGGGTTCGGGTAGACGTACGAGCGGTGCTGCCCGTTCGCTCCCCGGTAGGGGAAATTGTTGAACTCGGGCGGGGTACGGAGCCCGCCGAGCAGAATGGCGCTCGAGTTGTTGCCCCGCTGGACGAACCGGCCGCTCGTGTTCGCATAGGCAAGATTGCCACCGACCTTCAGGCGGTCAGTCGCGCGGTGCGATCCATTGAGCCGAACGGTGACCCGCTTCAACTGGTCGTTGTCGCTGAAGATCATTCCGTTCGTGTAGTTGTAATTGCCGGACAGGAAGAACAGGGTCCGATCGCTGCCGCCCGAGATGGTGAGCGCCTGGTCGGTGCCCCAGCCGGTCTCGAATATCTCGCGGGCGTGGTCGAATGTCGGGGTTCCCGTGGCTTGCAGGTCCGCCCCCCAACTGCGAAGGCACCGGCCACTGAGTCCCGGCCGGCAGTTCTCGTTGCCGCCGGCAAAGCCCGCTCCGGCGAGCCCTTGCCCATATCGCCGCTGGAGCGGGTAGTACGCCGTCGGCCGGTCGAACTGCAGGTTGCTCCGCAGCGTGTAGCGTGTCGGACCCGCCTTGCCGGCCTTCGTCGTGATCAGGATGGCGCCGGAGGCCGCTCGCGCGCCGTAGATCGAGCTCGCGGCCGGGCCCTTCAGGATCTCGACCGACTCGATGTCGGCGGGGTTGATGTCGCTGATGCGGGTCTGCGTCCCGGTGCCCGTAATTTCTCCGGCCCCTTCGAGCTGATCGAAGTTCTGGGTCGAGAAGGTCGTGTAGTCGATCGGAAGCCCGTCGACTATGATCAGCGGCTGGCCGCTGGTGCTGTACGTACGGGGCCCGCGGATCTGGATGAACGAAGAGGTGCCCGGCTCGCCCGACGAGGACGTGATCGTCACGTTGGGCGCCTTGGCGGACAGCGCGTTGATCACGCTGGCTTCCTGGCTCCGCTCGATTTCCTGCCCCGAGACGTTGTTGCGGACGTTCCCCAGCTTCTCCACCGACGACTCGGTGCCAGCGCCGGTGACGACCACTTCACCGAGCTGGAGAGGATTTGCCACGAGGCTGAAGTCCTGCGTGGTCTGCCCTTCAGACAGCGTCACGCTCACCACGGCCGGCTTGTAATTGATTGCCCGGGCCGTGAGCTGGACCTGCTGCCCACTCACCCGGTTGGCCGGCACGAGAATCGTATACCGACCGTCGTCACGCGTGGTCGCGCCCAGCCCGAGCTGCGCGATGCCCACCGTGGCGCCCGCGAGCGGCCGGCCGTTGTCGCCGTTGACCTGACCCGAGATGACGGCTGGCTGCTGCGCCGCCACCCAGGCAGGAACGAGCGTCATGGCCGCCGCCGTCGCGAAGAACCGACGAAGTGCTGGTACCATGCCTCCTCCATTTCTTGGATACCCGACTGCACGAACGGATTGGTGTTGCGGACTGCACGCCCCCGGCGCACCACCGCCGGGAACACTTGGCCCGGTGAAACCGCCGTGTCAGAGGCGGCGTAAGGAGAAGAGACCGGGCTGATCTTGCGAGCCGCTGCGCGGATGCGTCGGCGGAGCCAAAGCCTACTGCCGCGCCCGCAACCTTTCGGCACGCTGCGGCATCTCAACAGATGCGTTGAACCGGACACCGCTGGAATGCACGGCGGGCGATTCGCAGATGACGTCTAGCTTCATTAAATCGTGGGGAGGTGATCCCCCCGAAGGGTGACGCGTTTGCGCCATTCGGCCCCGGACGCGGCCCGTGTCTGCGTTGCAGCCCGAGACCCGGTCGGCGGAACGGCGGTAATGTACAGGTGATATGACGGTTCTGCAACACCGAGACACACATCCGGTTGGCCTCGAAACCCGGCTGCCACAACGATGTAGCGTTTCCGGGCGGAACGTTCCCCCTCTCCTTATAGGTCCACGCAGAGTCGCGCCAGCTCGGCCAGCGCCGGCCCGCGCCAAACTCCACGATCGTTGAGCCGTTCCACCAACGGACCCGGGAGCGCCCCCGCTCCGAGCCGAGCGCCCGCCAACGCCCCCGCCATCGCACCCAACGTGTCCGTATCGCCGCCGATCTCGATCGCGGTGCAGACCGTGTCCCAGTACGAGTCGGGGGAACGGAGAAACGAGTAGAGCGCCCAGACCACGCTGGGCACCACGCAGGCCGAGACGCCGCGCCATGGCTCCATGTACTCCCGGTCGAGCCGGGCTGCGCGCAGCTCCGCCGCCACCTCACCCGGTTCCAGCGCGACCCACCCGCGCACGAGCTCGATGGCTTGCCCGATCTGTTCGTCTACCGGCCGCACCCAGCTGGCCAGCTCGGCGAGGCAGGCCGGCGCGTCGATGGGCCCGTCGCGCGCCGCGAGCGCCGCCGCCCCCGCCATCGCCACCGCCCCGGCGGCGCACCGGCTGTCCTGATGGGTCACCCGGCTCTGCCCGACGGCCACGCGAATCAGGGTAGGGATGTCGTCGTGAAAGAGGAGCCCGATGGGGGCGGCGCGCATCGCGCTTCCGTTGCCTGCATACGGAGCCGGCGCCGCGGCCTCGATCCAGGGGACGCCCGCAGCGAGCCGGAGGGCGGCGCCGCGGCTCCCCGGCCCCGCCCCGACATCGCGACCTTCGATGAAGAGCGCGGCGATGCGACGCCCGAGCGCCGCTGGATCGAACCCGCCCGACTCGCGGAGCGAGAGCAGCAGCTCGCGGGCGAGCTGGGTGTCGTCGCTGTACTGGCCGAAGGGAAACGACGAATGGCCGCGCTGGCCGGCGTGGCCCGCCCGGAGCTCGTCGCGCACGTAGGCGGCGGCGACGCTCGGCGCCTGAGCTTCGACGACGAAGCCGAGGGCATCGCCCAGCGCGAGGCCGAGCAGACAGCCGGCCCGCTGATCGGCGGTGGGAGCAGACATGGCGTGGGAAGTAAACGGACAGGGTGGGATTCGAACCCACGATACCGTTGCCGGTATACCGGTTTTCGAGACCGGCTCCTTCAGCCACTCGGACACCTGTCCCAAGACTGCGGCGGAAGATAAAGTCGTGAGCGGTGAGCCGTAAGCGGTGAGCGGTGAGCGGTAAGCGGGGGTGCTCCCGCTGCAGGCGGGGCCCGCTGCTCCGGGCTCGCTCACCGCGTACGGCTCACCGCTCACCGCTCACCGCTTACGGCTCACCGCTCACCGCTTGGCGAGAAAGAACCGCTTCAGCAGCTCGGCGCACTCCAGCTCCATGAAGCCGCCCAGCACCTCGGCCCGATGATTGAGCCGGGGTTCGCGGAGCAGGTCCAGCACCGAGCCGGCCATTCCCCAGCGCTGGTCGTGCGCGCCGTAGATCACCCGCGGGATCTTGGCGAGCACGATCGCGCCGGCGCATTGAGCGCAGGGCTCGAGCGTGACGTAAAGGGTCGCTTCGCGGAGCCGGTCGATGTACCCGGCCGCGGCTGCGCGCTGCATCGCCAGCAGCTCGGCGTGCGCCGTGGCATCCTGGCGGTGCACGGTCTCGTTGTGCGCCTCCGCGAGGTGCACGCCTTCGGCGATGATGACGGCGCCCACCGGGACCTCGCCGCGCATGGCCGCGGCGCGGGCCAGCCGAAGCGCCGCCTCCATGCCCGTCAGATCGGCGGGCGACGGCGTCCCCCTACGCACTCACCGGCTCCGCCGCGCCGACCACGTTCGAGAACCGGAGCCCCCCGTCACCCACATCCGCCCGGATCACGTCGCCGTCGTGGAAGCGGCCCTCGAGCAGCTCCAGCGCGATCGGGTTCTGCAGCAGGCGCTGGATCACCCGCTTGAGCGGACGCGCACCGTAGACCGGATCGTAGCCCTGATTGCCGAGAAATTCGCGCGCCTCGCGGGTCACCTCGAGCCCCAGCCGCCGCTCGGCCAGCGTGTGCGACAGGCGGGCAAGCTGGAGGTCCACGATGCGGAGGATGTCCGCCCGGCTCAGTGGATGGAAGACGATGATGTCGTCCACCCGATTGAGGAACTCCGGTCGGAACACGTTCCGGAGCTCGTCACGTACGCGCTGCTCGACGCGTTCCCACGCCGCGCCGCCCGGCTCGGCGCCGGCATCCACGATCAGCCCGCTGCCGACGTTCGAGGTCATGATGATCACCGTGTTCCGGAAATCGACCACCCGTCCCTGGCCGTCGGTCAGCCGGCCATCGTCGAGAATCTGGAGCAGCACGTTGAACACGTCCGGGTGCGCCTTCTCGATCTCGTCGAACAGCACGACGGCGTACGGTCGGCGGCGAACCGCCTCGGTGAGCTGCCCGCCCTCGTCGTACCCGACGTATCCGGGAGGAGCGCCGATCATCCGGGCCACCGAGTGCTTCTCCATGTACTCCGACATGTCGAGCCGGACCATGGCACGCTCGTCGTCGAAGAGGAACTCGGCGAGCGCGCGCGCCGTCTCGGTCTTGCCGACGCCGGTCGGGCCGAGGAAGATGAACGACCCCGTGGGTCGATTCGGGTCGGAGAGACCGGCACGGCTCCGGCGGACGGCATCGGCTACCGCACGCACCGCCTGCTCCTGCCCCACGACACGCCGGGCCAGCTCCTCCTCCAACCGGGTGAGCCGCTCGCGGTCGGACTCGAGCATCTTGGTGACCGGGATGCCGGTCCACTTCGCGACGATCTCGGCGATGTCCTCGGCGTCCACCTCTTCCTTGAGGTAGTGCGCCTTCGACTGCACCTCCTGGAGCCGGGTCTCGAGCTCGGCGAGCTTCCGCTCGGCCTCCGGCAGCCGTCCGTAGCGCAGCTCCGCGGCGCGCTGGAGATCGCCCCGGCGGGTGGCCTGCTCGATCTCCATCCGGAGCTGCTCCACCTCCGCCTTCCGGGTCTGAATCTCCTGGATGGCGCTCTTCTCCGCCTGCCACTGCGCCTTCATCCCCCCGCTCCGCTCCTTGAGATCGGCGATCTCCTGCTCGAGGGCGGTGCGGCGCTCCACCGCGGCCTTGTCCTTTTCCTTGAGCAGCGCCTGGCGCTCGATCTCGAGCTGCACGATACGGCGCTCGACCTCGTCGATCTCCTGCGGCAGGCTGTCGATCTCGATCCGGAGGCGGCTGGCCGCCTCGTCCACCAGATCGATCGCCTTGTCGGGCAGGAACCGGTCGCCGATGTAGCGGTCGGAGAGGGTGGCCGCGGCGATGATGGCGTTGTCGGTGATCCGCACGCCGTGGTGCACCTCGTACTTCTCCTTCAGTCCCCGCAGGATCGCGATGGTGTCGGTGACGCTCGGCTCGCCGACGAGCACCGGCTGGAACCGCCGCTCGAGCGCGGGGTCCTTTTCGACGTGCTTCCGGTATTCGTCGATCGTCGTCGCGCCCACGACGTGGAGCTCGCCACGCGCGAGCGGCGGCTTGAGCATGTTGCTCGCGTCCACTGCGCCCTCCGCGGCGCCCGCGCCCACGATGGTGTGGAGCTCATCGATGAAGGTGATGTAGCGGCCCTCGCTCTCGGTGAGCTCCTTCACCACCGACTTGAGGCGCTCCTCGAACTCACCGCGGTACTTGGCGCCGGCGAGGAGCTGGCCGATGTCGAGCGCGACCAGCTCCTTGTTTCGGAGCGAGTCGGGCACGTCACCGTCCACGATGCGCTGGGCGAGCCCCTCGACGATGGCGGTCTTGCCCACGCCGGGCTCACCGATTAACACCGGGTTGTTCTTGGTGCGGCGGGAGAGGACCTGCATGACCCGCCGGATCTCCTCGTCGCGGCCGATCACGGGATCCAGCTTCTGCTTCCGGGCCTGCTCGGTGAGGTTGCGGGTGAAGCGTTCGAGGGCCTGGTATTTCTCCTCCGGCGTCTGGTCGGTGACGCGGTGCGACCCGCGCACGCCGTCGAGCGCCTCGCGCAGGCGGTTGGCATCCACGCCCTGCGGGCTCAGGAGCGCGCGGGCGGTCGTGTTCTTCTCCTCGACCAGGGCGAGGAGCAGATGCTCGGTGGAGACGTAGGCGTCGCCCAGCCGCTTCGCTTCCTGCTCGGCGCGATCGAAGACGCGATGGACTTCCCGGCTGAAGGTCGGCTCCACACCACCGCTCTGGGTCGGGAACCGGGCGAGCTCGCGCTCGACGGCCTCACGCAGGGCAGCGACGTTGAGACCGGCCTTCTGGAGCAATGGCTGCACCACCCCTTCGTCCTGCGCGAGCAGCGCGGCGAAGACGTGGGCGTCGTTGACGACGGGATTGCCACGCCGGCGGGCAGCTTCGCCGGCATCGCGAAAGGCCTCTTGGCCCTTGATGGTCAGACGTTCGGGACGAAGCAAGTGGCACCCCACTGGTTACGGCGCGGCCAAGGCCGCGCGCCGACTACTGTTTACCCCAGCCCCTCCGAATTGCAAGAGGGGAACCGGCAGAACCAGCCAAAGTGGCAGCGGGTGTAGGAAAGGTGCTGGCGGTACCGGCGGTAGAGGCGGTACAGGCGGCCAAGGAGTCGGAACGCCAGGTAGGGGGTCTGGCGCGGGCGCCCTGCCGCCTTCCACCCCTCCAACCCCTTTGCCATCTGTACCGCCTCTACCGCCGGTTAGACTGAGTCCACCCAAGTGAGAACGGCAGCCGCGCAGCGGCTGCCGTTCTCACT
>JBOHSN010000029.1:0-40429 GCA_050733215.1 Gemmatimonadales bacterium | reverse complement strand
AGGCCGGAGGGCACATCCGCTTTGCGGCCTTCATTACGTTACCGGCCGGACCTTACCGCCTTTACGGTCTCTACCGCCCCTCACCGCCCACCAATGGACCCTGAATCCTTTCGCACCCATGCGCACAGAGTAGTCGATTGGATGGCAGACTACCTGCGCGACGTGCACACGCTCCCCGTGCTGCCCGACGTACGGCCGGGCGACATCCGGCGGGCGCTGCCGGCTGCCGCGCCGGATCAGGGCGAGCCGTTCGAGCGGATCTTCGCCGACTTCGAGCGGCTGATCCTGCCCGGAATGACGCACTGGGGCCACCCCGGCTTCTTCGCCTACTTCTCCGCCAACTACAGCCCGCCGTCGATCCTCGCCGAGATGCTCACCGCAGCCATGGGGGCGCAGTGCATGTCGTGGATCACGTCGCCCGCCGCCACCGAGCTCGAGCAGGTGACGATGGCGTGGCTGGCGCGGATGCTGGCGCTGCCCGACGGGTTCACCGGTGTCATCCACGATACGGGATCGACGTCCACGCTCGTGGCGCTCATCTCAGCGCGGGACCGCGTGAGGCACGCGGCCGGGGAGCGGGCAAAGCTCCGGGTCTACGCTTCGCGCGAGGCGCACTCGTCGGTCGCCAAAGGCGCGCGGCTCGCAGGCTATGGCGCCGAGGGCCTGCGCTCGATCGCAACCGACCCCGCGTTCGCGATGCGGCCGGAGCTGCTCGGCGCAGCGATCGAGGAGGACCGGGCGGCGGGGATCGCGCCGGCGTGCGTCGTGGCCACGATGGGCACGACCTCGTCCACGGCGATCGATCCGCTGCCCGCGATAGCCGAGGTCTGCCGGCGCGAGCAGGTGTGGCTGCACGTGGATGCCGCGTGGGCGGGATCGGCGGCGATCCTCCCCGAGCTCCGGCCGATGCTCGATGGCGTCGAGCACGCCGACAGCTTCTTCTTCAACCCGCACAAGTGGCTGTTCGTCAACTTCGACTGCAGCGCCTACTACGTGCGCGACGTGGACGCGCTGCTCCGCTCGTTCGCGCTGACGCCGGAGTATCTCCGCACCTCCAAGGACGCGGAGGTCGTCAACTTCCGGGACTGGGGTCCGCAGCTCGGGCGACGGTTCCGCGCCCTCAAGCTGTGGTTCGTGCTGAGGAGCTACGGGGTAGCCGGTCTCCAGGCGATGCTACGCGGGCACATCGCGCTGGGCCACGAGTTCGCGTCATGGGTGCGCGGGGAGCCGGCATTCGAGTTGATGGCGCCCTCGCCGGTGGGACTGGTCTGCTTCCGGCACCGGCCCGCGGCGATCACCGGCGACGAGGCGGCGCTGACCGAGCACAACCGCGCGATCCTCGAACGGGTGAACCGGAGCAGACGGGTATTCCTAACCCACACCACCCTCGATGGACGGTACGCCATCCGGCTTGCGGTCGGGCAGCGCTGCACCCGGCGGGAGCATGTGGAGGAGGCGTGGGCGCTCGTGCGCGAAGCGGCGACAGCAGCGGGTGAGCGGTGAGCGGTGAGCGGTGGGTGATCGGGGCCGTCGTACTAATTTGCCCGCTCACTACCGCTCACCGCTCACCGCTTACCGCTTACTAGAGCGCTCCCGACTCCCAGGGTCCCCAGATCGCGAACGTCTGGCCCTTCACACCGGCGGGGTTGCTCAGCGGGCGGGTCTCGCCCTGAATGTTGACGAACAGCGTCTTGCCTTGCGGGCTGAAGCACGCTCCGGCCCACTCCGAGCCGTTGGCGTTGTTGCGGACGAGATCGAAGATGCCGCCCGCGCGGGTGAGGCCGCGCACCAGGTTCCGACCCGAGCCATCCTCGCAGAGCACGAGACCGTTCTTCGGGCTCACCGTGATGTTGTCCGGACTGTTCAGTGTCGCGAAGCCGGGGGATTCGTACACCAGGATCAACTGTTCGCGGGAGGGGATGTACTGCCACACCTGACCGGCGCCGGTGAAGGGGTCCTGGCCGGGCTGTTGGGGACCGCCCGTCGTTGCGTTGATGAAGACGCTGTCGGCGCCCCACCAGCAGCCCTCGAGGCGTGCAAAGATCGCAGCGCCGGCACGGCGCCCCTGCTGGAGGACCGCATCGCTCGCGATGTAGTCGCCAGCCGGGTCAGGATCGGGAATCGGCACCCAGCTCACGTCGAGGACTTCGCCGATCTCGACCGTATGCTCGTAGTTGTTTCATGCGTCGAGAAGAGGCCGGCTCTTCACCTTGAGCATGTCGAGCTTCCCGTCCGACAGGTCGCCGGGGCGCTTCGGCTTGAAGCGATAGAAGCCAGACCCGATCTCACGGTCTCCGTCTTCGGTCTGGTATACGTACCCCGTGGCAGGCTCGATGCACAGCGCTTCGTGGGCGAAGCGGCCCAGAGCCTTCAGCGGCAACGGAGCTACGAGGCCGTTGGCGCTGGCCAGCACGTCGAACACGTAGCCGTGATTGCGCTCCCATCCCGTCGGTTTTCCATCCTCTCCCAGAACGCCCGCCACCGTTTCCTCGCAGGATAGCCAGCTCCCCGAGGGGGTCAGACCGCCGGCGCAATTCGTATACGTGCCGGCCAGGCTGGCGAAATTCTTCTTGAGAGTGGCCGCACCATCCGCATCGAGCTGCACCTCGAGGGTCGTGGTACCGCCCGGGCCGCGGGGGTCATAGGCATTGTTGCCGAATGCGACAGCAGCGGGCGGCACGTCGCGCACCTCGTGATTGCGGACCAGGCGCACGAGGGTGTTCGATACCCGGTAGGCCGCCATCCCGTCATGCGCGAAGGGCACCGGCGCGCCATCGGTCATGATGCCGCCAGCGGTATCGAGCACAACGGCGTTGAATCCCTCGGGGAGGGAAATCACGCCGTTGAGCGGGACGTACGGTTGGAGCGCTCCGTACCCTCCTTCCCCCAGGCCCGCCTGATTCAGCGAGGGGAAGCTGCGAGGAGCGGTGGGATCCCCGTTGCAGGAGATGAGGCCCATCAACGACGGAGCGAACGCCAGGCCGCCCGCCATGGCGGACTTTCGAAGGAAATCACGACGGTCGATCGAGGTCATCGGGTGCGGGATCCTTTCCGAACAAAGGAAGGGTCATAGCGACCACTGGAGGGAGGTCCACCGTCGCCGCGGCGGACTCCTTACGCTGTGGTCGAACCGTCAATCGATGATGAAGGAGGCGCAGCCGGTCAGTCGCGGGGGTGCAACGGTCGAGTAACGCGGGCGAGTGCGAGTGCGAGTGTGAGTGCGAGTGCGAGTGCGAGTGTGAGTGCGAGTGGGGGTACGACGGCTAGACCGCCAGGGCAGGGATTGGCTCGGTGAGTAGCGGGGCGAGGTACCGCCCGGTGTGAGAGGCGGCGACCGAGGCAAGCTCCTCCGGCGTTCCCTGCGCCACCACGTGTCCGCCCGCGTCGCCCCCCTCCGGCCCGAGATCCACGACCCAATCGGCCCGCTTGATGACATCGAGGTGGTGCTCGATGACCACGACGGTGTGCCCGGCGTCGACCAGCCGGTCCAGCACCTGGAGCAGCACGCGGACGTCGTCGAGGTGGAGTCCGGTCGTGGGCTCGTCGAGGAGATAGAGCTTGCGGCCGCCGCGCTTGGCCGAGCTGGCGAGCTCGCGCGCGATCTTGAGGCGCTGGGCCTCGCCGCCAGAAAGCGTAGTGGCTGGCTGGCCGAGCCGCAGGTAGCCGAGGCCCACCTGCTGGAGGTGCCAGAGCGCGGCGCCGAGCTTGGCCTGATGGCGAAACCGCCCGATCGCGTCGTCCACCGTCCACTGGAGCACGTCGTGGATGGACTGCCCCTGGATTCGCACGTCGAGCACCTCGCGGCGGAACCGGGTGCCGCCGCAGGCCTCGCAGGGCACGAACACGTCGGCCAGGAAGACCATCTCGACCTGCACGTGCCCGGCGCCCTCGCACTCTTCGCACCGCCCACCCGCCATGTTGAACGAGAAGGTGGACGCCGTGTACCGGCGCTGGCGCGCCAACGGCTGCTGCGCGAAGAGCTCGCGGATCTCGTCGAACGCCTTGATATAGGTCACCGGGTTCGACCGCGGCGTGCGCCCGATCGGCGACTGGTCCACGAGCAGCACATCCTGCAGAAACTCGTGGCCGGTGAGCGAGCGGACAGCGCCCACCTCCTCGCCCAGATGGGACTTGGCCGAGTGCCCGCCGTGCAGTTTGCCCTCGAGGTTCCGGTAGAGTACGTCGTGCACCAGCGTGCTCTTGCCGGAGCCCGACACGCCGGTCACGGCGGTCAGGGTGCCGAGCGGGATGTCGGCGTTCACGTCCCGCAGGTTGTGCAGGGTGGCGCCGCGGACCTTGAGCCACTGCGGCCCGGCACGCCGGCGGGCGCTCGGCACGGCGATGCGCTTCCGCCCCGAGAGGTACTGTCCGGTGAGCGACGTTCCGGCTTCGTCGAGGGGCCCGGCGTGTACCACTCGCCCGCCATGCTCTCCTGATCCCGGCCCCAGCTCGAGCATGAAGTCGGCCTGGGCGATCGTGGCGAGGTCGTGCTCGACCACCACGACCGTGTTGCCCTGGTCGCGGAGGCGCCGGAGCAGGGCGAGCAGCCGGTCAGTGTCGCGGGGATGCAGGCCGATGGACGGCTCGTCCAGCACGTAGAGCGAGTCCACCAGCTTCGAGCCGAGCGCGTTCGCGAGCGCGATCCGCTGGGCCTCGCCACCGGAGAGGGTGCGGGTCTGGCGGTCGAGGGTGAGGTAGCCGAGGCCGACGTCGCGGAGGAAGCCGAGGCGGGCATCGAGCTGGTCGAGGATGAGCTGTGCGATCTGGCGATCGAACGAGCCGAGCTCGAGCGCGCCGACCCATGCGTGCACCGCATCCACCGAGCGCCCGGCGACGTCCGCAATGGTGACGTCGCCGATCCGCACGGCGAGCGCGCCGGGGTTGAGCCGTGCTCCGCCGCACGCGGCGCAGGTGCGCGCGAGCTGATACTGCCTGAGGAAGACCCGGATGTACTGTTTGTATCGCTTCTCCTCGAGGCCCTTGAGGAACGGGAAGATTCCGAGATAGCGGCCCTGCTTGCCGTAGAGCAGCTCGCGCCGGTCGCTCGCCTTGATCCTGGACCAGGGCCGGTCGGGGTCGACGCCCAGCGCTTTCGCGCGCTCGAGCAGCACCCTCCGGCGGCTCTCGTACCGCGGCTTGGTCCAGGGATCGATCGCGCCGCCGGCCAGGCTGCACGAAGGGTCCGGCACGATCAAAGACTCGTCGTACTCGAGGGTAGCCCCGAACCCGTTGCAGGCCGAGCAGGCACCCCGGGGGTTGTTGAAGGAGAAGAGCGCCGGGCTGACCGTGGCGGCCGGGGTGTCGCAGAGGCTGCACGCGGGAAACTCGGTGAACCGGAGCCGGTGCTCGTCGAGGAGGGCGACGGCTGTTCCCTCGCCTTCGGCGAACGCGGTGGCGAGCGCCTCGCCAAGCCTCGCGGCGTCACCCGCCGTGGCTGTGAGCCGGTCCACGATCACCAGCAGCTCGGCTGCGGCCGTGAGGTCGAGCGCCGGCGGCAACTCGTCGAGATGGCGCGGCGTGCCGTCGGCCACGAGGCGGATGAAACCGAGTGCGCGGAGGTTCTCCACCACGGCGTCGTGCGTGACCCGCGCGCTCAGCGGGAGGGGGAAGGCCACCTGCACGCGCCCGCCACCCCGGGCGACGATCACGTCAGTCGCCGATTGGGGCGTGTCCCGCCGCACCGGGGCGCCGCAGGCTCGGCAATAGCTCCGCCCCAGCCGTGCCCAGAGCAACCGCAGGTAGTCGTACACCTCCGTGGCGGTGCCGACGGTGGACCGGCTCGAGACGGTCGGGTTGTGCTGCTCGATCGCGACGGCCGGCGCCAAACCCTCGAGCCGGTCCACCAGCGGCTTGGGCATCCGGTCGAGGAACTGCTTGGCGTAGGTGGACAGCGACTCGATATAGCGCCGCTGGCCTTCGGCGTAGAGGGTGTCGAAGGCGAGCGAGGACTTGCCCGAGCCGGACGGCCCGGTGACGACGATCAGCGAGCGGTGGGGCAGGTCGACGGAAACGCCGCGGAGATTGTGCTGTCGGGCGTTGACGATACGAATGACGGACTGGGGCATCGCTGCGGCGAATGATAGTTGAGGCAACACCTTCGGCGAAGCTTCGGGGGCTTAGCGACTGTTTCCGGCCGCTCCCATCGCCCGCTACCTTTCGGGCGATGCGGGCCCGCCTCCTGACACCCAAGCTACTCGTCCGGGGCTTCGAGTTCTTCGTCCTCGCCTCCCTGGCCGGCTTTGCCGCCACCTTCATCTACGGGAACGACCTCTCCGCTTCGTTGCGGGGCCTGGCCGGCCTGGAGTGGGGCTGGCTGATGGCCGGTGTCGCGCTGGCCTCGATGGATTGGTTCGGGGGCGGGCTCAGGCTCTGGATTCTGGCGCGGCACATCATGCCCCATCCGCCGCTCAAGGGCATGTTCGTGGCTGGCGGGATGGGGGCATGGGGCAGTTACGTCACTCCGCTCCAGTCGGGCGCGGCGCCCATGCTGATGTACACCATGCGGCGCTACGGGGTGCCGCTGCCCGTGGGTGTGACGTGCACCTTCCTGAGCTTCGTCGCGACGGTGGCGTTCTTCGCGATCGCGGGGTGGATGGCCATCGCCTTCGGGGCGGGCCGCTCGCTCGGGCAGAAGGGGAATGTCCTCGGGCTGTCGCTGTACGATCTCTTCCTTGGCACGCTCTGGATCATCGGCGGGATCGGCGTGCTGATGGGGTTGATCTTTGCCTTTCCACGGGCCACCAGCGGCCTGCTGCACCGCATCGCGGAGGCGATCAGCCGGCGGAGCCGGCCAGTGGCCGACCGGTTCGAGCGGCTGCGGACGGGCATCGACGAGGCGCGCGAGAGCCTCACGGCGTTCAACACCCCGCGTGGATGGCTCACGCTGTTCTGGGCCACCATCCTCTCCGGCCCCTCGCACGCCAACCGGCTGCTCGCCGGGTACGTGACGCTCCGCGCGCTCGGGATCCACGCGAACTTCGTCGACGTGCTCCTGGTCCAAACGCTGGTGATGTTCCTCCTCTACTTCGCGCCGACTCCGGGCGCGTCGGGCATCGCCGAGGTGCTATCGGCGGCGGTCATGTCGGTGTACGTGCCGCGGGGACTGGTGCCGATCTACACGCTCGTGTGGCGCTGCATCCAGAGCTGGCTCACCATCGCGGTGGGCTTCCTCTTCTTCTCCGCCTGGGTGCGGCGGGGGCTCCGAAGCATCGATGCGGAGCCGGTGCCGGACGATGAGCGAATGGCCGAGGCGGTGGGATGAACCCGGCGGCGGACGAACCGCTCGATCGGGCGTACGACGCCGGGCTCCTGCGCCGGCTGCTGGTGTACCTGAAGCCCTACCGGACCCCGGTGGCGCTGGCGGTTCTCCTGCTGCTGATCGGGGCCGCGCTCACGTTGGTGGCACCCGCCCTCACCCAGCGTGCGCTCGATGTAGCGATCCCCCGGCGCGACGTCGCGTTGCTCGGCACGCTCGCGGCGCTGTTCGCGCTGGGCCTCGTGCTCGAATTTCTCACCGAGTACGGACAGGCCCTGCTCACGACCTACGTGGGCCAGAGGGTGATGTACGACGTCCGCCTCCAGATCTTCGGCCACCTCCAGCGTCTGGGGATCCCGTACTTCGACCGGCACCCCGTCGGCCGGCTCATGACCCGCGTGACCTCCGACGTGGAGACGCTGAACGAGCTCTTCTCGTCGGGCGTGGTCACCGTCTTTGGCGATCTGTTCACGATCGCCGCGATCATGGTGATGATGCTCGTGATCGACTGGCGGCTGGCGCTGGTGGCGTTCGCGGTGATCCCGCTCATCTGGCTGACGGTCACGCTTTTCCGGCGCTACGTGCGGGAGACCTTCCGCGAGATCCGCATGCGGGTGGCCCGGCTCAACACTTTTCTCCAGGAGCACATCTCGGGGGTGCGCGTCGTCCAGCTCTTCGGCCGTGAGGCGGAGACGTCGCGGCGTTTCCGCGTGGTCAACGCCGAGCACCTCGGCGCTCACCTGCGCTCGATCACGGTGTATGCCCTGTTCTTTCCGGCCATCGAAGTCCTCACGGCGGTGGCGCTGGCTCTGCTGCTCTGGTACGGCGGGCTCCGGACGCTGGACGGCACGCTGACGCTGGGTGTCCTCGCTGCGTTCATCCAGCTCACGCGCCGGTTCTTCCAGCCGCTCCAGGACCTCTCGGAGAAGTTCAACCTCCTCCAGAGCGCGATGGCATCGTCGGAGCGGGTGTTCCGCCTCCTCGACGAGCCGGTCACGGTGCCGGAGCCCGAGCGGCCGCTCACACTGCCGCGACCCGCTCACGGCGCGGTGGCATTCGAGGGAGTCTGGTTCCGCTACAGCGATTCCGGACCGTGGGTGCTCAAGGACGTGTCGTTCACGGCCTCGCCGGGGGAGACGGTGGCGCTGGTCGGCGCGACCGGGGCGGGGAAATCCACCATCGTGAACCTGCTGCTTCGTTTTTACGATCCGGTGCGCGGGCGGGTGACGGTGGACGGGATCGACATTCGGGAGCTGGCGACGGCGGAGCTCCGTGGACTGATCGGGTTCGTGCAGCAGGACCTTTTCCTGTTCACGGGCGATATCATGCACAACCTCACCCTGGACGCGCCGATCGGGCCGGAGGCTGCCCGGACGGCCGCGCATCGGGTGGGGGCCGACCGGTTCATCGAGCGGCTGCCGGCGGGGTACGGACACGTGCTGGGCGAAAGGGGACGGAGCCTCAGCGTGGGGGAGCGGCAGCTTCTGAGCTTCGCCCGGGCACTGGCCCTCGATCCCACGATCCTGGTGCTCGACGAGGCGACAAGCTCGGTGGATGCGGAGACCGAAGCGCAGATCCAGCGGGCGATTGCCGAGCTGATGTCGGGGCGCACCAGCCTGGTCGTGGCGCATCGGCTGAGCACCATTCTTCATGCCGACCGGATCCTCGTGCTGCACCACGGCGAGATCAGGGAGCGGGGCACCCACCGCGAGTTGCTGGCGGCCCGGGGCCTGTACGAGCGGCTCTATCAGCTCAGCGCCACGGTCGCGGCGAGTTAACATGATTTTGCTTGCGCGGTTACGACCCGCCGGGTAGGTTCCCAGACCTCGCCATGCCTCGGAATCCGACCGCATGATGCAGCTCGAAGTAGCCGGGCAGCGATACACCATCGCCGCCGGGGAAATGACTGTCGGCGCCGCCGCGGACTGCACCCTTCCGCTCCCCGGCGAAGGCGTGCAGCCCCGGCACGCGATCGTGCAGGGGATGCCGGACGGAAGCGCGGTGATTCGTCGCGCCGGCCCCGACGCCGAGCTGCTGGTGAACGGAGTGCGACAAGGCGACGAGCCGACGCCCGTGCTGCACGGCGACAAGATCCAGATCGGTCCCCACGAGCTGCTGGTCGTCGACCCTGCCCGCGTCGGCCACACCAAGTTTTTCGACAGCTCCGCATTCGAGAAGTTCACGCCGGCGCCGGCCCCGGCGCCGGCGGTGGTGCCCGGCGCGAGCGGCGGGCGGCTCGTCTGTCTCACCGACGGACGCGAATACCAGGTCGGCGCCGGCCCGCTCGTGCTCGGCCGCGACGCCGGCTGCGAGGTGGTGGTGCCCGGCAACGACGTGTCGCGCCGGCATGCCCAGATCGAGCTGGGCGCGGCGGGCTATGTCATCGTGGACACCAGCACCAACGGCACGTTCGTCAACGGGACGCGGATCGAGGGCTCGCGCGTGCTTCAGCGGGCGGACGTCATCCGCGTCGGCGCGGACGAGTTCCGGTTCTATGCCGATACCGCCCCGCCCGTCGTCCCGGACGGGCCGCCACCCGGCCCGCCCGACCTCTCGAAGCCGCCGGCGGGCGCGGAGCACCGGCTGCACAACACGATGATGGGCGCACCGCGGGTGGGCACGCCGCCGCTCCCCGGACCGGTCACACCGATCTCGCTCATCCAGTCGCCCATCGCGTCGCTGCTAGTGCGGAGCGGCACGCTCAAGGGCAAGCGGCTGCCGGTCCGCATTCCCGTGGTGAACGTCGGCCGGGGCGACTTCAACGACCTCGTCATTCCCGAGGCGAGCGTGAGCGCCTCGCACGCCAAGCTGCAGCGCCGGGAAGGGATCTGGATCATCGCCGACCTCGGCTCCACGAACGGAACGTTCGTGGACGGCGAGCGCATCACCGACGAAACGCCGCTTGGTCCCGGCTCGACCATCCGCTTCGGCGAGGTCTCGACGCTGTTCGAGAGCACCGACGACCCGACCGGCATCCAGCCGCGGGTCGGCACGCGGATGATCGAGGGGATCGCGACGCCGGTCGGACCCGCCGCTGCATCGGCAGCGTCCACCCCCGCGCCCGCGGCCACACCCCGACGTCCACTCCGCACCGCCCCGCCCCCGCGCGAAGGACTGCCGCGGTGGGCGCTCCCGGCGCTGCTCGTCGCGCTCGCGGCCGTCCTCGCCTACCTGTTGCTGATCTAGCGGAGTCCCGTGCACTTCACCTGCGCCGCTCGCACCGACGTCGGCGTTGTCCGGTCGGGGAACGAGGACAACTACCTCATGTTGTCCGACCGCGGAATTTTCATCGTCGCGGACGGCATGGGCGGGCACGCCGCAGGCGAGGTGGCGAGCGAGATGGCGGTCCGGATCACCTCGCGCGAGATCGGCTCGGTGCGCGGTCTGACCGAGCCGCAGGTGGGTGAGCGGGTCAGCGCGGCCATCCGGCTGGCGAACGACGCCATCTTCGAGCGGACGCTCATGGAGCACGACAAGCGCGGCATGGGTACGACGGCGACGGTGCTCGTGCTGCTGCGGGGGCGCTATCTGATCGGGCAGGTGGGAGACAGCCGGGCGTACCTGTTGCGGCACGGCGCGCTGGCGCAGCTCACCAAGGACCACTCGTACGTGCAGGAGCAGGTTGACGCAGGCCTGCTGACGCCCGACCAGGCGCGGGTGCACCCGTACAGCAACGTCATCACCCGCTGCGTCGGCGCCAGCATGGACGTGGCGCCCGATCTCTACTTCGGCGCGCTGGAGTCGGGCGACGTCGTGCTGCTCGCGTCCGACGGCCTGACCGGCATGCTGGAGGACGAGCAGCTGATCCGGATTCTCTCGTCGGACGGCGATCCGCAGCACTGGGTGGACCGCCTGATCACCGAGGCCAACCGCCGGGGCGGCCTCGACAACATCACGGCGATCGTCGTCCGGATCGATGCCGTGGACGCGCCGACGGGCGAGCACCCCGCGATCACCGGCGCCGTCGCCCAGCCGAGCTGATTCAGCCTTCCAGCATTCTTCCCAGCAGCTCCTTCACCAGCCTCCCCGCCAGCGCGGCCGTGATCCCCGACGGATCGTTGCGCGGATTCAGCTCGACCAGGTCCGCGCCCACGATCGGGGCGGGGAGGGCGTGCAGCAGCGCGACCGCCTCGCGCGACGTGAACCCGCCCGGCTCGCGATGGGACACGCCGGGCGCGAACGCCGGGTCCACGCCGTCGAGATCGAAGGAGACGTAGATCGGCGGCGTGAGCTGCAGCTCCGCCGGGCCGCGCCACGAACGCAACTCGTGCACCTCGACGCCGAACCGTTCGGCCTGTGCCCGCTGATGCGCGTTCATGCAGCGGATGCCGACCTGCACCAGCCGCGCGGCGAGCCCGTCCTCCATGACTCGCGCGAAGGGGCAGGCGTGGGAGTAGCGGTTGCCCTCGAACTCGTCGTAGAGGTCGGGGTGGGCATCCACGTGCACCACGGTGAGCCGGGGGTACCGCCCGCGGAATGCGCGGAGCACGGGGTAGGTGACGGAGTGGTCGCCGCCGAGCGCGAGCGGGCGAAAGCCGCGGTCGAGGAGCGCCGCGACCGCGGCCTCGATCTTTTCGCGCGCGCCAGGCCCGTCGGGGATACTCACGTCGCCGGCGTCGTGCACCAGGCCAGCCGGCTCGAGATCGAGGCCGAGTTGGGTCGTCAGGTTGGATGCCGGGCTGGTGAAGGCGCCCCGGATGACGAGCGGTGCCTCCGCCGGGCCACGCTGGAACGAGGAGCCGGCGTCGTAGGGAAGGCCGACAACCGCGACCCGGTTCATCGAGTCATCGCCGGCGGAGCAGCCTGATCTTCCGCAGGCTCACGATGACCACGGCGAGCGTCGCCAGCGTCCATGCGATGGTAAAGAAGAGCTGCACCTGGGGGCCGGCGTGGCGGATGCCGGCGAGCAGCCACACCGCGACTGCGAGGACGTCCACCGCGATCACCAGCCCGACGAGCACGGCCAGCTCGCGGCGCATGGCGCGCCGGCGGCCGTCAGGCACGCGCGGCGCCCGCCGACCCGGCTTCGCCGCCATCCGGCCCGTAGAAGATCACCCACACCGCGAGGTCGTCGGTGAACTCCTCGAACCGATGCACCACGCCGGCGGGGACGAAGAGCAGGTCGCCGGGGCCGAAGGGCTCGCGGGCGGCGCCGTTGAGGAACATGCCCGATCCGTGAATCACGACGTACACCTCGTCGCGCCGGTGCGGCTGCTGGGGATCGCGGCCGCGCGGCGTGTAGAGCTCCACCTCGAGTGTCCCGTGGCGTAACAGCGAAGTGAATCGCTCCCCGCGCGGGCCCGGGAGGCGTCCCATGCCCCCCTCGACGGTGAAGCGGAACGGCACGATCAACTCTCGAGCGCGTCGATGATGTCGCGGATGGAGTCCTGATAGTTGCGCCACGCCTCCTCACCCCCGTCGAACATGCCGCCGTGCGGCGGCTCGTGCTCCAGCAGGTCGAGCAGCTCGGCAATGGCACGGTCGTCGACATCGGCGAACTCCTCGCAGAACTCGCGCGCGGTGACGGTACCCTCGAGAACCTCCCTGGCTCGTTCGGCGGCGCGCCGACGGATTTCGACGACCGTATCAGTCACTCGGGACCTCCTCCGTCTTCAGGGCGTGGGTGCGCATGGCGTGAATGAAATCGGTGTACGCGGGCTCGCCGCCGGCGGCGCGGACCCGCGCGGCGATCTGCCCCCGATGGTAGTGCGAGTGTGCCGCCACGTGGGTGAGGATCTGCGCGACGGGGCTGCGCCAGGTTTCGCCCTTCGAGTTGATGTACGACACCGCGAGCGCCAGCCCCTCCGGCTGCAGCCGAGTGAGCCACGCGGCCCACTCCGCCTCGACGTCCCGCAGTGCGTCGCCGGCGCCCGCCAGCGACAGATCAGGCCAGACGACCACCGGCGACGCATCCCCGACGATGCGGTTGAGCCACAACCGCTTGCTTGCCGCGATGTGGGCCAGGAGGCATACCGCACCCGGGTCGGCGGTCGTGCCGAGCGACCGGATGGTCTCACGATTGGCCCATGCATCCCACGCGAGAAGCGTGCGAAAGTGGCGGACGAGGTCCATGGGAAATGTTATCGCCCGGTGAGCGGGGCCACAACCGGCGTACATTCCGCCCCATGAATGGGCTTCCGATCGAATCCGCGCTTCCGGCGCTGCGGGCGGCGCTGCATTCGTCGACCGCCGCAGTGCTCCAGGCGCCACCAGGATCGGGCAAGACCACCCGGGTGCCGCTCGCGCTTCTCGACGAGCCCTGGCTCGAGGGGCGGCGCATCGTGCTGCTCGAGCCGCGCCGGCTCGCGGCCCGCGCGTCCGCCGGGTACATGGCCCGTCTCATCGGCGAGCCGGTGGGCGCGACCGTCGGCTACCGGGTCCGCCGGGACACGCGCGTCGGTCTCCGGACCCGGCTCGAGGTGGTGACCGAGGGTGTGCTCACCCGCCTCATCCAGGCCGACCCCTCGCTCGACGGCGTCGGGCTCGTGGTGTTCGACGAGTTCCACGAGCGCAGCCTCCACGCCGATCTCGGCCTCGCCCTCGCATTGCATACGCAGTCGCTGGTGCGGCCCGATCTCCGCCTGCTCGTCATGTCGGCGACGCTCGACGCCGTCCTGGTCTCACGGCTGCTGGGCGATGCACCGGTGCTTACGGCAGAGGATCGCAGCTTTCCGGTCGAGACGCGGTACCGGCCGCCGCGCGCAGGCACGCGTCTGGAGGACGGTGTCACGGGGGCGGTCCTTGCGGCGCTGGAGGAAGAGCCCGGCGACGTGCTCGTGTTCCTCCCGGGTGCGGCAGAGATCCGCCGCGTGCAGGGCAGGCTTGGCGCGGCCGACCTCGAGGCCGGCGTATCGACCGTGCCACTCTACGGCGATCTCTCGCCCGAGGCGCAGGATGCCGCGATCCAGCCGAGCCCGCCGGGCCGTCGCAAGGTAGTGCTCGCGACGTCGATCGCCCAGACGAGCCTCACGATCGAGGGCGTTCGCGTCGTGATCGATGCA
Source organism: Gemmatimonadales bacterium (assembly GCA_050733215.1). Taxonomy (GTDB): domain Bacteria; phylum Gemmatimonadota; class Gemmatimonadetes; order Gemmatimonadales; family GWC2-71-9; genus DASQPE01. The sequence goes on along the minus strand of JBOHSN010000029.1, from coordinate 26,173 downwards.
GGGCTCTCGCGGGTGCCGCGCTTCTCACCGCGCACCGGGATGGCGCGCCTCGCGACCGTGCGCGTGTCGCTCGCATCGGCAGACCAGCGGCGGGGACGCGCGGGGCGAGTCGCACCGGGCGTGTGCTATCGTCTCTGGCCGGAGCGGCTCGACAGTACCCTGCGGCTCCACGACGCGCCTGAAATCCTCGACACGGACCTGGCCCCTCTGGCGCTCGAGCTCGCTGAGGCAGGCATCGACGACCCGGCCCAGCTTCGCTGGCTGGACCCGCCGCCGCCCGCGGCGCTCGCGCAGGCGCGCGAGCTGCTCAGGGAGCTCGGCGCGGTGGACGAATCGGGGCGGATATCGCGGCATGGCCGGAGCATGGCGGGCCTGGGCGTGCATCCGCGTCTCGCTCACATGCTGATCCGTGGCGGCGAGCTGGGCTTCGCGCGCACCGCGTCGGATCTGGCCGCGGTCCTCGCCGACCGCGACCCGCTGCGGGGAGTGCCCGGGACCGATGCCGACCTCCGTACCCGACTGGACGCGCTGCGCCGCGGTGACGCCCGCATCGCAGCGCCGGTCCTCCACCGACTCCGAGTCGAGTCGAAGGTGCTGTTGCAGGCGGTCGGCGGGCGAGACCACTCAGGCGCGGGCGATGGCAGCGCGGCCGGCATGCTGCTGGCGCTCGCCTATCCCGATCGCGTCGCCCAGCGTCGCGGGGGCACGGCGCAGCGGTTCCTGCTCCGGAACGGCCAGGGCGCGTGCTTCGCCGAGCCGCAGGCGATGGGTGAGGCTCCATACCTGGTGGCCGCCGAGCTCGACGGCGACGCGCGGGAGAGCCGGATCTTCCTGGCGGCGCCCGTGACGCTCGACGAGATCCTGGAGCACTACGCCGACCAGATCGTGAGCGAGGATCTGATTGACTGGGACGCGGCGAGCGAAATGGTCACGGCACGGCGCCGAGACCGACTCGGCGCCCTCGTGCTGCGCGACGTGGCGGTACGCGATCCGGATCCGACCGCGATCAGGGACGCGTTGCTCGCCTGGATCGGGCGCTCGGGCCTGGACGTGCTGCCATGGTCGGACGCCGCGGTGCGGGTGCGGGCGCGCATCCGCTTCCTGCGCGGGTTGGATGACGGATGGCCGGACGTCTCCGACGACGCGCTGGTCGCGAGTCTCGGAGCATGGCTGGGCCCCGCGCTATCGGGCGTGCGCCGACGCTCCGACCTCAAACGCCTCGACCTCGCGGCCGCACTGCTCGCGTTGCTCGATTGGCAGCGCAGGGGGGACCTGGACGCTCTCGCGCCGACCCACGTGCAGGTGCCGACCGGCTCCCGCATCGCGATCGACTACGGCGACCCGTCGGGGCCGGTGCTGCCGGTCCGGCTGCAGGAGGTCTTCGGCTGGCAGGAAACGCCGCGGATCGCGGGCGGGCGCGTGCCGCTCACGCTCAGCCTGCTGTCGCCGGCTCGGCGGCCGGTGCAGGTGACCCGGGATCTCGCCGGCTTCTGGCGGGGGACGTACTTCGAGGTGCGGAAAGATCTGAAGGGGCGCTACCCGAAGCACTACTGGCCGGAGGATCCGCTCACTGCGGTGCCCACCCGCCGGGTTCGGCCGCCGGGCTGAACTTCGGCAACTGCATTTCACACGGAGGCGCGGAGGACGCGGAGAACAGCTTTTGATGTGGTCACATGAGCGAGGATCAGGATCTCGAGCGTGAGACCCCCACAAATGCCGTTCTCCGCGTCCTCCGCGCCTCCGTGTGAACTTCCGTTCAGTACTTGGCGTAGACGCTGGTCGTGCCCGCCTTCTGGAAGGCGACGACGTGGTAGGGCTCGGCGGGAATGCCCGGCTGATCCATGCCCGGCGTGCCGACCGGCATGCCAGGTACCGCAAGCCCCATCACCTTGGGCTTCTCCTTGAGCAGTCGCTTGACGTCGGCCGCGGGGACGTGGCCTTCGATCAGGTAACCGCCGACCTGGGCGGTATGGCAGGAACGGACGTGCTTCGGGATGTTCAGCTCGTCCTTGAGCGGATCGATCGGGTCGCGATCGTGCACCGCGGTCCTGAAGCCCGCCGCCTTCACGTGGTCCACCCACTTCGCGCAGCAGAGGCAGGTCTCGCTCTTGTAGATGGTCATCAGCGGGAGCTCGGCAGCGGCAACGGTCCGGCCAGCCAGGGATCCCGGGACGAGCGTCACGGCGGCGGCGGTGGCGCCCAGGCGCAGGAAGTCGCGCCGGCGCATCAGGAATCGAGTCTCATCGTGCATGGGCCGGAATCTACACCTCGTCCGCGTCGCTCGCAGAGACGAGGCGCTCGGTCTGGGTCAGGTCGTTGCAGCGGGCATCCAGGTCCGCGTACGCTCCGGCCGCGTGGGCCCGGAACATCTCGTACGCCGCGGGGGAAACCCAATCGTCCACGGTGACGTAGCGGCCCGGAGTCGCCGTGCTGCGGAACAGCTCGGTTCCCAGGTAGCCCCGGCCGCTGCGGAAGAGCCGCACCCACTCGCCCTCGGCTCCGTAGATCCGTTCGAAGATCTCCGCGCTCTCCGGCTTCACGTCGTACATCCACACGATCCGGTACACGGTCAGGGCCCGGCGACCCACGCCATCAGCGCGAGCGTGTTTCCCTCGCTGTCCTTGAAGAATGCCATCCGCAGCTCTCGCCCCGGCTCCCGATGTACGGCGTGGGGTGGGCCGTCGAAAGCCACGCCGCGTTCCGAGAGCCGCCGGTACGCGGCGTCGAGGTCAGGCACCCTGAAGTAGAGCACGGATCCCGGATGATCGAACTCCGGCGACTCAGGCCGGCTCAGCATGAGGGTGACGATCCCGCAGCGGAAGAACGCGAGTCCGGGCGGCGCCTGGAACAGGAAAGGCATGCCGAGCACGTCCCGGTAGAATCGCACGGCCCGGTCGATGTCCTGCGCGCGGAAGGCCACCTGGCCCAGGTCGTCCCAGGTGTTCGTGGTTTCGGCGGTGGCGGTCATGTCCTTCCCCCCGATGCGAGCTCGCGCCGGCGGAAGCAATCGGTGGTATGATCGTTCACCATGCCGACCGCCTGCATGAACGCGTAGCAGATCGTGGACCCGACGAACCGGAACCCCCGCCGCTTGAGATCGCGACTGAGGGCGTCGGATTCGGGCGAGCGGGCGGGGATGTCCGCGAGCATATGCGGCCGGTTCACCCGCGGATGGCCGCCGACAAAGCCCCACACATAGCGATCGAAGCTGCCGAACTCCCCTTGGACCGCCAGCAGCGCCCGCGCGTTGGAGACGGTGCTCTCGAGCTTGCCGCGATGGCGAATGAGGCCGGCATCCTCGAGGAGCCGCTCGACGCGCGCGGGAGTGAACCGGGAGACCGTGGCCGGGTCGAAGCCCGCGAACGCCTTCCGATACCGTGCGCGCTTCTTGAGGACGGTTTCCCAGCTCAGCCCCGCCTGCGCACCCTCCAGCGTCACGAACTCGAAGAGGACGCGGTCGTCGTGCACCGGCACGCCCCACTCGGTGTCATGGTACGCCGTCGAGAGCTCGGTGCGGGCCCAGGCACACCGCACGGGGTGGGTCACGCAGCGGTCACCATTCGCGCAGCCCCCAGAGCGCCGCGGTGGCAAACTCGACGCTGTTCCCCGCCGGATCGCGGATGTAAATCGACTCGCCCCCCTGGGGCCAGCGAATCTCCGACTCGATGGGGACGCCGAGGGAGCCGAGCCGCTCCCGCCAGCCTGGCATCGCGCCGGCCGGCACCCGGAACGCTACGTGGCCCTGGCCGCGACCCCCGTGCGGGGGAATCGCGGTGCCCGCAATTTCGACCCGCTCGGCGCTCGTGACGTCGGGGTTGAATATCAGCAGGACTCCCTCGCCACAGCGGAAGAAGACGTGCCGCGGCGGCAGGCGCGTGAAGGCGACCAGACCGACCACGTCCCGATAAAATGCCTCGCCGGCCGCGAGGTCGGGGCAGTAGACGCTCGTCTCGAGCACGCCCTGGGGCTGCATTGAGGAGAGTTAGCAGTCTGCTGCGTACCAGGCTAGCGTTCGGCGATGGATCAGCCTCACGAGACCGCGCCGGTCGTGCACGACGCCAGGACGCTGCGATTTCGGATGGAACTGCCCGGTGGCGTGGCCGAGCTGGCGTACGTGCCGGTGAGCGACACCATACTCGACTTCTACAGCACCTGGGTCCCGGCCACGGAACGGGGGCGCCACGTGGCGGCTCGTCTGGTGACGGCCGCGCTGGCGCACGCGCGGGGACAGGGCTATCGCATCGTGCCGTCGTGCTGGTACGTGCGGCGCTGGATCGACGCTCATCCCGAGCAGCGCGACCTCCTGGCCTAGAGCATCTTCGGTCGAAGGAAGAATCGGAGCGTTCCCGATCCGGGGGCCAGGCGGTCGGCATCGAGCGCCAGGACCCCGCTCTTGGGAAAGTCCATCTTGAGGCCACGATCGCTGCCGGCGAGCAGCAGGGCGGCGAGCTCCTCCAGCCAGGGCGAATGCCCTACCAAGGCCGCCACCGACCGCTCTCCCCGCGGCCCCACCTCCGCCGCGATGCGGGCCAGATCAGGGTCATCCGCGAGTGCGGGGGAGTGGAGCGGCGGCTGCGGAAGCAGCATCACGTCATGCATGATCTCCGCCGTCTGCACCGCGCGGAGCCACGGGCTGGTCAGCACCAGTTCCGGCGCGAGCTCGAGGTTCCGGAGCGCGCGCGCCACCTTCGCGTGCGTCTTGCGGCCCTTGTCGGTGAGCGGTCGCTGCGTGTCGTCCGGCCACTGCGAGGGGTCGCGATCGCCGGCGTGCGCGTGGCGTACCAGGAGCAGGAGCATGTCGTCTCCGGGAGCTATCGTGCCGCGAGTTGCCGCGCGAGGTCCACGATCAGACTGTCGATCCGGGCCGTCACGGCCGTGCCGGCCAGCGTATGATGATTCGCCAGCACGGCAAAGGTAACCGTCATTCCGCGGTCGAGCTCCAGGTAGCCCGCGAGTCCGTTGACCCGCGCGATGCTGCCCGGCTTCGCGAGCACGCGGCCTTCCGCCGGCGTTCCGATGAAGCGGCGCGCGAGCGACCCACGGCTTCCCGAGCGCGGCAGCGCGGCGAGAAACGGCTCGCTGCGAGGGTGCCGGCGCATGGCGTCGAGCAGACGTGCGAGCGCGAGCGGCGTGACGAGGTTGGAGTTCGCGAGGCCGGACCCGTCGACCAGCGCCAGCTGCGTCGAGTCGATCCCGAGCGAGTCGATGAGGAAGCGGCGTTCCACCGTCAGCCCCTCGCGCCACGTGCCCGCACGCCCGAACCGCCTGCCCAGCTGCTTGAGCAGCATCTCCGCGAACCAGTTCTGGCTGGTATTGAGGATGGGGAATAGCCAGTCGCGGAGCGGTCGAGACGTCACCTCGGCGAGCGGGAGGCCGGCCCGCGCGGGCGCATAGGCCAGCGAATCGGACGTCGACCGCACCGCCCCCTCGACCGTGACGCCAGCCTCCACGAGCGCGGCCCGCAGCGCCACGGCGGCATAGTAGTCCGGGTCCGGCAGCGCGAAGTACTCGGTCCGGCCGCGACCTGTCAGTGCCACCCGCCCTTCGGCCCGAATGTGAAGGGTGCCGGGGTCGCGAAAGAAATCGATCGTGGTGCCGGTGTCGCCCGGTGTCGTCACCGCGCGGTTCTCCAAGGTCACCGGCGCGAAAGCGGGGGCGATCGAGACCGCGGGCTGGCTGCCCACGCCCGGTCCTGCGCCCCAGGTGAGGTCCACGGAGTTGTCGTTGAACCCGAGACCCGACACCGGCGCGGCGTACCACCAGTTCAGATCGTAGTTTTCCCATGCCGGATGCACGAGCGGCGACTCCAGCCAGCTGCCGTCGCCCACCAGGTTGCCGGTGACGGTACGCAGGCCGCGGACCCGGAGCGAGTCGGCCAGGCGCCGGAGTGCCCACATCGGCTCCCCCTCGCACACGCCGGGCTGCGTGGTGTCCACGCCGTAGCAGCGGCGGCTCCAGCTCGGATCGCCCCGCCCGTACAGGATGAGGTCGCCCCGGAGGATGCCGTCGTGTACCGGTCCGGTTGCGTACAGACTGGTCCGGACCTTCCACTCCGGCGGCAGCCGTGCCGCCGCCACGGCGCTGACGGCGACCTTCGCCGTGCTGGCCGGAATGAAGAGCCGGCCGGCATTCCGCGCGTACAGCACGCGGCCACGGTCGTCCAGCACGGCCACGCCCCAGAGCAGGCGGTCGAACGGGGGCTGGTCGAGACGGGCGTCGAGGGCGTGGGCGAGAGGGCTCTGGGCGTGCAGATCGGCGGCTGGACCGATGGGCAGATGGACCGTGACCAGCAGCGCGACGACCCTCGCAAAGCGCTGCAATCTACGAATCACCCGCTGCCCATCCGCCCATCTGTCCATCCGCCCATCCTCAGTCATACGCCACCCGCGGGTCCACCGATCTCCACCTTCACTTGCCCGAGGCTCTGCTGCACCGCCTGCGCCACTCGGGCATACTCGGGGCGCTGGCTCCGCCAGAGGCGGAGCTCGAGTCCGCTCGCGATGCCGGCCTCCATCAGGAGCCGGCGCGCACGCGCCCGATCGTACGCGTACGGCGTCCGGGACGGGTCGTGCCCATCGAGGCCAGGGGGGATCGCGCCGGCGGAGCGCACGCCGCGGTCCGACATGAGCGTCCGGAGGATGGTGCCGACGTCCACCGCGTGGTTCGGCGCCCGGCGCACCCGCGGATCCTTGAGCGGTCCGCGCGTCTCGCCGAACGGAATCTCCACGACGCTGAGCTGGCCGGCTTCGTACTCCGCCGCCCGGGTCAACGGCTCCGGGATGATCCGGATACGAAGCGGGTCCATGTGGGGCGGGCCGCCCCAGTACGACGGATTTTTCGCCAGAACCATTTCGGCGTCGTGCGCCCAGGAGACGAACCGCCAGGGACCGCTCCCGACGGGCTGTTGATCGAAGTCGGCCGGCGTGGGGGTGGGCACGATCGCCGCGACGGGCATCGCGAGCAGCTTGGGGAAGAAGTTCAGGGGCTCCGCGAGCGTGAGCACTACGGTGGAGTCGTCCCGCACCCCGATGCCGGCCACCGAGTCGGCCTTGCCCCCGTTGTACGCCCGGGCGCCCGCGATGGGCAGGAGCGGCCAGGCCCGCCCGCCGGTGGAGGACGGTGACAGCACGCGGAGAAACGAGGCTCGAACATCCGCCGCGCGGATGGCACGTCCATCGTGAAACGCCGGGCCTCGCCGCAGGTGAAAGGTGTAGGTACGGCCGGCGGAGTCGGCCTCCCAGGAGGCCGCCAGGCCCGGGACCAGCCGGCCATCGGCATCGAACCGCGTCAGATTGTCGAACAGGAGCGCCACCGCTTCGCCGGTGGGGACGTCGGTGGAGAGCGCCGGATCGAGCGACCGGGGGTCGTAGGAGAAGTAATAGCGAGCGGTGCTGCCGCCAGAGCCGGCGTCCGGGCCGCAGGCGGCGAGGAGGAGCGCCGGTATCAAATGGCGGATCATGCCGGCGGGACCGATGGTCAGATGGTCAGATGGACCGGTCGCCCGAACTGGCGGAGAGTGCGCCGCCGGCCTGCTGCATCCGGCCATCGGTCCCTCCGGCCATCCGTCCATCCAAGTTGACTTGCACACGTAAGGCCGTCAAACTACCGGGGTTAGGACGAGGCGTCAATTACCGGCCGGAGGTGCGGGGGCCGGTTCTCCCTCCCCCCGGAGTGCCGCATTTCGAGTCACCCCTGCTGGCGGCGGCTCCGGCCGACCCTTCGCGGCGCGGCTGCCTGGTGCATCCTGCTCGCGGCCGCCCCCGCGCCGCTGGCGGCCCAGGAGCCCGAACGGGTGATCCGGGGTCTTCGCTTCGAGGGCAACGGCGCGATTACCGATCCCGCGCTCGCCGCCGCCATCAGCACGACCGCCTCCAGCTGGTTCGCGCGTTCGGGGGTGGTCCGCTTCCTAGGCCTGGGCGAGAAGCGTTATTTCGACGAGCTCGAGTTCCGCCGCGACGTGCTCCGGTTGGAGGTGCTCTACAAGCGGAGCGGCTATCCCGACGTGCAGGTCGATACCATCGTCCGGCGCGAGCTGCGCGACGTGCACCTCACGTTCCGCATCACCGAGGGGCGGCCCATCCTGGTCGCCGTGCAGACAGTGACCGGCCTGGACTCGCTGCCGGCCGAGGCCCGCAAGGAGGTGCTGGTGGACCTGCCGCTCCGCGAGGGTGACGTCTTCAACCGCTACCTGATGCAGGTCACCGCCGACAGCATCGGGCAGCGGCTGCGAAACCGCGGGTTTCCGACCGCGTCGGTCTTCACCGGCTTCGAGAGCAGCAGTGAGAGCTACACCGCGTCGGTCACCTTCGAGGCGGTCCCGGGCGGGCCTGCCGTGTTCGGCCAGGCGCGGGTGGATGGCGCCGCACGGCTGGACACGAGCGTCGTGCGCGATCTCCTCTTCGCGCGACCGGGACGCCCGTATGCCGAGGCCGACCTCTTCCAGAGCCAGCGCAATCTCTACAAGACCGACCTCGTGCGGTCGGTCACCGTGGGCATCGACTCGGCGGCGTGGCAACCGGGCGCCGCATCGGTTCCGCTGCTCGTGCGGCTGAGCGAGAGCCGGCCTTACCGGATCCGCGCGGGCGTGGGGTACGCCACCACGGAGTGCTTCCGGACCTCCGCCACGTGGACGGCTCGCAACTTTCTCGGAGAAGCCCGGACGCTGGAGCTCAACGGCCAGCTTTCGCGGATCGGGGTCGGCGATCCGCTGGATTTCGGCTTCGCGGACAATATCTGCAGCGTCAGCCGCGAGGATTCGATCGGATCGTCGGAAGTGAACTACCGGCTCGGCGCCACGGTGCGGCGGCCGGCGTTTCTGGGACCGCCCAACACACTGTCGCTCACCCTCTTCGCCGAGCGGCGCTCCGAGTTCAAGGTCTACCGGCGCGATGAGGTCGGCACGTCGGTGGAGATCCGCCGGGAGACGCCGCGCGCACGGCTGCCGGTCTCTCTGAGCTACACGCTGTCCTATGGCAAGACCGAAGCGACGGCGGTCAGCTTCTGCGCCTTCTTCAACGCATGCACGCCCGACGTGATCGCTCAGCTCCGCCAGCGGCGGCTGCTCGCGGCGCTCTCGGCCAGGGTCAACGTGCCGAGGGCCAACAGCCCGATCGATCCCACGCGCGGCTACAATGCGTCCGTCGAACTCACCTACGCCTCGAGGCTGATCGGCTCGTCGTCGTTCCAGCAATTCACCCGGGTGTTCGCCGATGCGGCGTGGTACCGGCCGCTGTCGCGCGACGTCGTGCTGAGCTGGCGCATCCGCGGGGGACTCATCTTTTCGCCCGAGGTGGCGGTCGGCGCGGAGCTCAACAGCTTCGTCCCCCCGGAGCAGCGGTTCTACGCCGGCGGGCCGAATGACGTGCGCGGCTTCAACCGGAACGAGCTGGGCCCGGTGGTCTACGTCGTGACCGACAGCGCGCTCCGGAGCGTCGGCGGGGACCCGGACGCCCTGCTGGCCGATTCGGTGCAGGTCGCCCCCACCGGCGGCAACACGCTGCTGGTGGGCAACGTCGAGCTTCGGGTGCCGTCGCCGATCTTTCCGCAGCGCCTGCGGCTTGCGGTATTTCTCGATGCCGGCACGCTCTTGGAGCGGGGGCGCGATGGGGATTTCGGGCGTGCCCGGCTCCGGATCACACCGGGGTTCGGCATCCGGATCGGCACGCCGCTCGGGCCCGCGCGCCTCGATCTCGCCTATAACGGCTACGACCCGACGCCGGGCCCGCTCTTCGTGGCCGACCGCGCGGGCAACCTCCAGCAGATACGCGACGAGTTCCAGATCGATCGGCGGGGGCGGTTCCTCGGGGCGCCCCTGACGTTCCAGTTCTCGGTGGGGCAGCCGTTCTGATGCGCCGCCGGATCGTGCGGTTCACGTTCGTCACGCTGCTCGCGGCCATGGCCACGGTGGCGGGCGTGGCCACCGCGCTCACGCTGTCGCCGCCGGGCCGCGATCTGCTGGCCCGCACCGTGTCCACCGAGCTCAGCCGGGTGATCAACGGGTCGGTGGACATCGGCTCGATCTCGGGCTCGTTCGTGTACGACCTCACCCTCGAGCGGCTCGTGGTGCGGGACACCGCCGGCGTGCTCCTCGCGGACCTGCCGCGGGTGCGCGTCGCGTACCAGGTCCCGAACTTCTTCGCCCGGCGCTTCGTGCTGAGCCGGCTGCAGGTGGATCAGCCCGTGATCCAGCTCATCAAGCACCGAAACGGGCGCATGAACTACGAGGACGTGCTCCGGCTCGGCGGGGGCCCGGGCGGCGGCGCCTCACCGCTGATCGAGTTTCGCGACGTGCGGGTCCGGGGCGGCACGGTCCGGCTCTCGCTGCCGTGGTCACCCTCGTCGTCGCTCACGACGGAGCGGCAGCGTGACTCGTCGCTCGCGGCCGAGCGCGCCCGGCCCGGACGGGTGATCGAATCGGGGGTGGAAGGGCTCAACCGCATCATCGAGTTCGAGCGGGTCGCCGCGCGGTTCCAGCGGATGCGGATCAGCACGCCGGAGCGCGACCCGTTCATGATCGACATCGATTCCCTGGCGACCCGCATCAGCGACCCGCAGGTGGAGCTGCGCGATGCGGCGGGCCGGTTCCGCATCGGTCGCGACAGCCTGGTGTTCAGCCTCGAGCGCGGCGCCCTGCCGAACAGCCGGTTCGCCGGCGGCGGCGCTGTCACGTGGCCCCAGGACACGATCCTGTACGACTTCCAGGTCGTGGCGCCGTACGCGAGCCTCGCCGATCTGCACTGGGTCTCTCCCCAGTTTCCCGACCTGAGCGGCCGCGCGGTGCTCGCGGCGCGCTCCGAGTCGGGCACGCGCACCGCCTACCGGATCACGGATCTCCACCTCGCCCGCGGCAAGGAGAGAGTGGACGGGTCGCTCACCGCCGTGACCGACCGGAGGCGCGGACTCGGCGTTCGCAGCCTCCGGCTTCGCACCCGCGAGCTCGATCTCGACGACGTGCGGCCGTACGTGCCCCAGCTGCCGTTCTTCGGCAGCATCACCGGCACGACCGAGGCGGATGGATTCCTCGACGATCTCCAGGTGGACGTCGCGTGGGACTTCGCCGACGACTCGGTGCCCGGCCGCCCGGTGACCACGATCGACGCGGACGGGCGCGTGCTGCTGGGCGGTGCGCAGACGATGGTGTTCCACGACCTGGTCGTGCGCGGCTCCGACGTGGACCTCCGGACGGTGCGGCGCCTCGCACCCGCCGTGATCCTGGAGGGCCGACTCGCCGCCGTGGGGCGGCTCGATGGCCCGCTTCGCGACGTCAGCTTCGAAGGGCTGGCACGGCACCGGGACGGCGACCGCCCCCCGAGCGAGATCGAAGGCACCGTGCGGCTCGACACCCGGACCGATACCCTCGGGCTCGCGACCGACATCGCGCTCCAGCCGCTGTCGTTCGAGGGAATCCGCCGCGCGTTCCCCGCGCTCGAGGCCGACGGCTCGCTCACCGGACGCGTGCGACTGGATGGCACGCTTGCGCGACTCGAAGTGGATGCGCTCGTGAGCGGCGAGATCGGCACGATCGAAGCGGTGGGCACGGCCACCGTGCTGCCCCCCCGCTGGGGCGCCGAGAACCTGCGGCTCGATTTCCGGGGGCTGGATCTGGCCGTGCTCACCGACTCGGCGCCCGCCACGTCGCTCACCGGACGCCTGGTGGTGAGCGGTGTCGCCGACACGGCGCGCGCGCCGGAAGGAGACTTCGCGCTGCAGCTGTCCCGCGGCCGGATTCGCGAGTTTCGCCTCGACACCCTGATGATCGCGGGCTCGGTGCACGACAGCCTCATCCGGATCGACAGCGCCGGCGGTCGGATGGCCAGCGTGACCGCGCGCGGGGGCGGCACGCTCGGCTGGGTGCGGCCGCACGGTGGCGAGCTCCGCCTCGCCATCGCCACGGACAGCCTCGGCGTATTCGATTCGCTGCTTCACGCGGTCACCGGCGTGAAGCGGGACACCGCGGCCGACGCGCGGCCGCTCGGCGGCTCGGTCACCGGCGGGCTCACGCTCGCGCGAAGCCTCGATTCGCTCGGCGTCTCGGCGGAGCTGGGCGGCCGAAACCTCGAATGGCAGCTCTTCCGCACCCCGGCCGCGACCGCCCTGTTGGCCTGGGACGGCGGCGAGCGACCGCGGATCAACCTCGCCGCCGAGGCGGACACGGTCATCATGCGGGCGCGGCGTTTCCGGGACCTGTCGCTCGGGCTCGAGGGCCCGATCGATTCGCTCGGGTGGCGGGCGGGCACCGTGCTCGGCGACAGCGCGACGCCGCGGATCGCGGGCCGGGGGCGGTGGTGGGACCGGAGCGGCGTCAGGCGCGTGGCGGTGGACAGTCTCGGCGCGAGCCTCGCCGCCCACGACTGGCGCCTCGAGGCGCCGGCGACGATCACGCTGAGCGACTCGGCTCCGGAGGTCACGCCGTTCGTGCTGGCAACCGAGGACGGCTCCGGCCGGATCGCCGCGCGCGGGCGCATGCCGGGCGATACGCCGGGCGAGTTGGTCCTGGACGCGTTCGGCGTCGAGCTGCGGGATGTGGCCGCGCTGCTCCAGGACTCGTTGGGCTTCAACGGGCAGCTCGGCCTGACGCTCGAGCTGGGCGGGACCGCGGCCTCACCGACCATCGGCGGGAACGCCTTCTTCGGCGACGGAGTGATCGGGGAGTTCCACGGCCCCCTGGCGCAGGCCCTGATCGACTATCGCGACCGCCGCCTCGCCGCCAACCTGTTCCTCTGGCGGTCCGGCAGCCAGGTGCTCGAGGTGGAGGCGTCGGTACCGCTCGACCTCGCGTTCCGCGCTGTCGAGCGGCGGCAGATCGAGGGGCCGCTCACCATTCGGGCGCGGGCCGACAGCGCCGATCTCGCGCTGATCGAAGCGGTGCTGCCGGGCGTGCGCGACGTCGAGGGGCAGGTGGTCGCGGAGGCCCAGATCGAGGGCACCTGGCAGGCACCGGCGGTGACCGGCTTCGCGAACGTGAGCCGCGGGGCGATGACCATTCCCGGCATCGGCGTCCGCTACGCGGCCATCCTGGGCCGCGCCGAGTTCCGCGCTGACTCCCTGCTGATTCCCTACGCCCTGGTGACCAGCGGGGGCGGGACCATGCAGATCACCGGCGCCATCCGCCTGGAAGACCTCGCGACGCCGGTGCTCAACCTGGACCTCGAGGCCAACCGCTTCCAGGCGCTCGCCATCCGCAACTTTCTCAGCCTCACCGCCACGGGGAACCTGCAGCTTCGTGGCCCGGTGCTCAACGCCACTGCCACCGGCAGGGCCACGGTCAACGAGGGGATTCTCTACTTCGCGGATCTCGTCAGCAAGAATGTGATCAACCTCGAGGATCCGACCGTCCGCGACATCGTGGACACCACGCTAATCCGCCGGGCGAATCTCGGCTCCCGATTCGAGAACCGGTTCCTCGATTCGCTGCGGGTGAACGATCTCCAGCTCCAGATGGGGGAGGGCGTGTTCCTCCGCTCCACCGAGGCGAACATCCAGCTCGGCGGCGACATCACCGTCAACAAGGTGCGGCGGGAGTATCGGCCGAGCGGCACGCTGGAAGCGCTCCGCGGGGACTACGTGCTGAAGTTCCCGTTCGCCGGGGGCCGGGAGTTCCGGGTGCAGCGCGGGACGGTGACCTACTTCGGCACGCCGGATCTCAACGCCGAGCTCGACATCACTGCCGAGCACGACGCGCAGACGGTGCGGGGCGAGGAGATTCCTGTCATCGCGAACATCACCGGCACGCTGCAGGCGCCCCGGGTGGAGCTCACGACCACGATCCGCCCGCCGCTGTCCGAGAGCGAACTGGTGTCGTATCTGGTGTTCGGCCGTCCCGCCAGCGACGTCCGGATCTCCGGCAACGGGCAGGACCTCGACCTCGCCGTCTCCTATCTCTCCAGCGCGTTCGTGAGCGAATTCGAGCGGGCGCTCATCTCGGACCTGGGTGTGCCGCTCGACTTCATCGAGATCCAGGCCGGCGCCATCACCCCGGGCCTCGGAGCCTCGGCCCAGACCCGCCTCGCCGTCGGCAAGCGCATCGGCTCACGGACGTTCGTGACGTTGAGCGCCGGCTTCTGCCCCAACCAGGAGATCAACGCCGGGAACTTCGGCACCAGCATCGAGTATCGCTTCAGCACCGCGTGGCGGGCCCAGCTCAGCTTCGAGCCGGCGCAGAACTACTGCAGTACAAATCCGCTCGGCAATACGATCACCACCAGTCGCTACCAGATCGGCGCCGACATCTTCTGGGAGCGGGACTTCTAGTGGCCCGCGCGCTGCTGATCACCAATCCGGCCGCGGCACGCACCGAGCCGCTCGCCGTGAACGCGGTGATCGGCACGCTACGCGCGCGGGGCTGGCAGGCGGAGGTGCTCGCCACCGGGGGCCCGGGCGATGCGAGGCGGCTGGCGGAGTACGGCGTCGCGGAAGGCGTCGACGTCGTGGCCGTGTTCGGCGGGGACGGGACGACGATGCAGGCGGCGGCCGCGCTGGTCGGCTCGGATGTGGCGCTCGGCATCATTCCCGGCGGCACGGGCAACCTGCTGGCCGGCAACCTCAGGATCCCGCCGTCCCCGGCCCGCGCCGCGGAGGTGCTGGTGCGCGGGCGCTCGCGGCGCCTCGATCTCGGTCGCATGTCGCGCGGCGGCGGGACGCAGTACTTCGCGGTGGCGTGCGGGGTGGGGATGGACGCACGCGTGATGGCGGGTACGGCCTCCGAGCACAAGCGGCGGTGGGGCATGGGCGCGTACGTCGCCACGACGCTCCGCCTGATCTCCCAGGTGCGGAGCACCACGCATCAGGTCACGGTGGACGGCGTGGAGTACGACGCCAACGCCGCGATGATTCTGGTGGCCAACTGCGGCGAGGTGATCCCGCCGTTCGTCCGCCTCAAGTCGGGCATCCGGCCCGACGATGGCCTGCTCGACGTCATCGCGCTCCGGGCCGACAGCCTGGGGCAGAGCGTCAGGGCGGTGTGGGACCTGCTCCGGGAGCCCGAGGTGCATGGCGGACCCGGCACCTTCGTCGGTTATGCACGAGGCGAAGAGATCACGATCTCCACGCCGGAGGGCCCCGAGCCGGTTCAGCTGGACGGGGAGTCGGTCGGCGACACGCCGTTCACGGCAACCGTCGTTCCGGGTGCGATTCGGATCATGGTGCCTTAGGGCTGTCCGCTATCCGCTATCCGCTGTCCGCTATCCGCTATCGGCTATCCGCCCGCGCCTGCGACTGTTCGCGATCCCTGAACCGACCCCGCACCAAGCGGATAGCGGATAGCGGATAGCGGATAACCGCCCGCCACGCGCGGCGACGCTGTTCCCTTCTTTGACAGCCCGCACTACCTTGGGAACAGCCCTGCACCTCCCGAGGATCATGACGGATTCCGTACTCCTCATAGACGACGACGTCGACGTCCTGCGGGGCATCGGCAACTATTTCGAACGGCTGACCTACGAAGTAACCCGCGAGCTCAGCGGCGAAGCCGGGCTGGCCACGTACGACCGGCTTCGGCCCGACGTCGTGATCCTCGACCTCCGACTGCCAGGAATGGACGGCATGGAGGTCCTGGAGCATCTCCGGCAGCGGGACGCCGCCGTCATCCTCCTGACCGGCCACAGCGACGTGCCCACCGCGGTTCGCGCCATGCAGCTCGGCGCCGAGAATTTTCTCACCAAGCCGGTGGACATGGCCCACCTCGCGGCCGCAACCGCGCGGGTGGCGGACAAGGTGCGGCTCCGCCGGGTGAACGAGGCGCTCCTCGGCCACAGCGCCCCCGGCCACGGGCTCGATTCGCTCGGCAGCAGCTCGCAGATGCAGGACTTCGCCCACCAGGTGGCGCTGCTCGCGCAAAGCGAGCGCACCACGGTGCTGCTCACCGGCGAGAGCGGCACGGGAAAAGGCTGGGTCGCGCGCATGATCCACGACCTCTCGCCCCGGGCCAAGGCGCCGTTCGTCGAGGTCAACTGTGCCGGGCTCAACGCCACTTTCCTCGACTCCGAGCTCTTCGGGCACGAGAAGGGCGCGTTCACCGACGCGAAGGACCGCAAGCAGGGCCTGTTCGAGATCGCCGACCGCGGGACGATCTTCCTCGATGAGATCGGCGATCTCGCGCCCGAGCTCCAGCCCAAGCTGCTGAAGGTGCTCGAGACGAAGACGTTCCGCCGCCTCGGCGGCACCCGCGAGCTCTCGGTGGAGGTCCGGCTGATCGCCGCCACCAACCGGCAACTCCAGGCCGAGGTCGAGGCGGGCCAGTTCCGCGAGGATCTCTACTACCGGCTCAGCGTCATGCCGCTGATGCTCCCGGCGGCGCGGGACCGGTCCCGCGAGGATCGGCTCTCGCTGCTCACCCGCATCATGTCGGATCTCCGGAAAGAGCTCCCGGAAGCGCCCGGCACGCTCACGAGTGAAGCACTCGAGCGACTCCTCGGCTACGCGTGGCCGGGCAATGTCCGCGAGATGCGCAACGTGCTCGAGCGCGCGATGATCCTCGGGCGAGGCCAGCCCGCGGTGAGCGTGGAGCACCTGCCGGGAGAGTTCCGCGCGCGCCCCGGGATCGGCGACCGGCGGCACACGCCGCTCAGCCTCGACGATCTCGAGCGCCAGCACATCGAGCGCACCCTCAAGCACCACGGGGGCAATCGCACCCGTGCGGCCCAGGAGCTCGGCATCTCGCGCGCGACGCTGATCAACAAGATCAAGCGCTACACCATCAACGCCTGACCACCGACCCACGCATGACCCGCGAGATCAAGGAGAAGGACGCGATGGGATGCCGAGCCTGCGGCCGCGAGGAGCGCGCCAGCGAGGGCTATCCCTGCGTGGACTGCGGCACCTTCATCTGTCTGATCTGCTCGTTCCGCGGCGTGGTGCGCTGCGCCACGTGCGCCGCCAAGTCGCCGGAGGCGAGCTGACCCCGCGGGAGTACGCCGCGGGCGCCGTCGGGGTCGCCGCGATCACGCCGCTGCTGGCAGGCCCGACGGTGCGCGCCGAGCAGGTCTCGCAGCTCGTGCTCGGCGAGACCGCGACGCTGCTGGCGGAGGAGGGCGATTGGCGCCGTCTCCGCGGCACGCACGATGGCTACGAAGGCTGGGCGCACCGGGGCTACCTGCGCGAGCTCGACGCCGAGGCCCTCGAGTCGTGGCGCCCCACCGGCTGGAGTCAGGGCGCGGAGCTGGATGCGGGCGGCGTGCGGGTTCGCCTGCCGCTTCGCGCGCGGGTCGGGCTCGAGAATGGAGGCATCCAGCTTCCCGATGGCGGCACCGGCCGTCTCGTGAGCGGCGGCGTGGCCGCACGCGCCGCGGCGATCGCCGATGCCCGGGCCATGCCACCCGAGGAATGGGCGGCGCACCACTTTCTCGGGACGCCGTACCAATGGGGCGGCGTGACGCCGTGGGGCGCGGACTGCTCGGGGCTGGTGCAGACCACGTTCGCCGCGCGCGGGCTCGCGCTTCCCCGGGACGCGCATGACCAGGCGCAGGCCGGCACGCCGATCCCGCTCGACCTGGCTCGCCCCGGCGACCTGCTCTTCTTCCGCGGCGAGACCAGCGAGCGGATCACGCATGTGGCCCTCTTGTCTTCCAGTAGACTACTGGTCCACTCTACGATCGCATGCGGTGGCGTGGTGCGCGAGGAATGGCACGAGGGCTCGCCGGCATGGTCCCGGCTGCATAGTCGTCTGGTGGCCGTACGGCGCTATGAGTAGGCGGTAAAGGCGGTAGAGACGGTAAGGGCGGTAACGGGGTTGCACAGCACGAAGGCGGCCAGGCGAATACGCCCTGCCGCCTTTCGACCTTGGCCGCTCCGTTACCGCCCCTACCGCCTTTTACCGCCCGTACCGCCTAATTTCCTACCGGGTCATCCGATGCACAAACTCGTGTTATTCGACATCGACGGAACCATTCTTCTGTCGGCAGGTGCCGGCAGACGGGCCATCACCACGGCGCTCGCCGAAGCGATCGGCGATGCCGCGGCGTTCGGCCGGGTCCGCTTCGACGGCAAGACCGACCCGCAGATCATGCTCGAGCTGCTCGAGGCCGCGGGCCAGACGGGGCCGCACAGCGAGGAGCGAGTGCAGGCTCTGTGCACCCGGTACGTCTCGCTCCTCGAGGACGAGCTCGCCTCGGCGTCAGGCATGCGGCTCATGCCAGGCTTCCCCGCCATCCTCGACCGACTCGAGGCCACCTCCGGTGTGGTGCTCGGGCTTCTCACCGGCAATCTCGCCCGCGGCGCGATGCTCAAGCTGCGTGCGGCGGGCCTCGACCCTCACCGTTTCCGCGTCGGCGCGTTCGGCTCCGACTCGGGACACCGTCCGGATCTGCCGGCCATCGCGGCGGAGCGCGCCGCGCCGCTCTTCGGTCGCGTCCCCGCGGGGGAGGAGATCGTGATCATCGGCGACACGCCGGCGGACATCACCTGCGGGAGCGCCATCGGCGCCCGCGCGGTCGCGGTCGCGACCGGCGCCTACGGCGTCCTGGAGCTCGAGGCCTGCGGCGCCCACGCCGTCTTCTCCGATCTCTCCGACACCGAGGCCGCGATCGCGGCCATCCTCGCCTGAGCGATGGCGGTCGAGCTCGAGCTCAAGGCGGTCGTCCCCGATCCGGCGGCGCTCCGCGCACGGCTCGCCGACGCGGGCGCCATTCCCGGGTTCCACGGCCTGATGACCGACCGCCGCTACGATCGTGACGGCGCGCTCGGCCGGCGGGACGAGGTGCTGCGGGTACGGAGGTATTGGCCCGCCGCGGGCGCGGAACGATCGGAGATCGCCTGGAAGGGGCCGACTCAACGCTCGCCCGAGGGGTACAAGACACGGGTCGAGCTCACCTGCGAGGCGGGGCCCGCACCGGACGAACCTGGACCGATCCTCGAGGCACTCGGCTACGGCGTGGTGCATACCATCGACCGATGGGTGGAAAGCTGGTCGCTCGCGGGGGCGGCGCTGCGAATCGAGTGGTATCCGCGGATGGATGTGCTGCTGGAAGTCGAAGGCGCGCCACCGTCAATCGAGGCCGCCATCCTCGCGACCGGGCTGCCGCGGGGCGCGTTCACGCCCGATGCGCTGATCGACTTCGTGCGCCGGTACGAACCGCGGGCCGGGCGCGCCGCCGCCCTCGCCCTGGCCGACCTCCAGGGCGAGGCGCCGGGATGGGTCACGGTATGACCGTCGTGCCCGAGCTGGGTCCGGCCCTGGGGCGCCTTACCGCGCGCGCCGGGCCTGCTTCAGAAGGCCGGGTCCCGTTGCACGATCTCCGGCTCCAGCTCGTTACCTCGGTCTTCGAGCACGCCGGAGCGGCCCGCGGGTTCGGCGATGACCCGGCGGCCGCGACCAGCGCGCTGAATCGCTCGGCCTGGCTCGGCGCCTGGGAGGACACCATCGCGGCCGTCGCCCAGCGCCTCGCAGACCACGTTGAGCGCCAGCTGGAGTCAGCCGCCGCCGAGTCGAGGCTGCCTCGAAAGCAGCGCGCGCGCCTGTCCCTCGGCGAGAGCGATCGGCGCGGCATTGCCGGCCGACTCGGCGCCGGCAGCCTGCCATTTCTCCGAAGCCTCGACGCGCTGGAGCGCGCGATCCCCGCGGCCTGCGCGACGGGTGCGCGCGGCGAGGCAGGCCTGCAGGAGTGGCGCGAGGCGCTGCTGGCGGTCGCGCGGCGGCTCGAGTCGGCGTGGATCGCCGTGGAGGACGCGGCTGCCCGCGAGCCCGCCGTCTGGGCGCCGGCCATCGAGCGGGTTCGGGCCTGGCGTCGGCCGACCTGGCCGGTCTGGGCCGCCACCGCGCTCGTGCTTCTTGCCGCGGCCTACGTTGGTCTGGTGCTCGGCGGGTACCTCCCGGCGACCGGCCCGGTCGGGGAGCTCGCCCGCGTCTGGTGGTATCGCTCGTAGCTGCATCGCCCTCGGGCTTCCAATCCCGACTGCCGGGCTCTAGGTTCAGCCCACCTGTTTCGATAATTACTTGAAAATGATTCTCATCGCGGCCGCTCTCGTCCTCTCTCTCGTTCTTCCGTCCGATTCGAGCGGGCAGCAGGCGGACGACATCGCCGCCGCCCGCCGGTTGGCAGCAACGGCTCAGCTTGCCGCGCAGGAGTATCGGATCGGCGTGGCGAACGGACGTATTGTCGCCGCAGCCGAGGTGGAGGAGGCGCGCCTGTTCCTGTCGGAGGCCCGTCGCAGTGTGGTTTCCCTGCCGGCCGGGGTCGCGGACTCGACCGCACGCGAGCTCGACCGGCTGATCGAGCTGGTGACATCGACCGCCTCCCCCGACTCGCTCGACGCGGGCGTGCGCAGGCTGACGGCGGCCCTCGCCGCGCGACTGGGCGTGAGCCTGGAAGACGTGCCCGCAGGGGCGCCTTCGATCGCGCGCGGCAAGCAGGTGTACCAGCAGCAGTGCGCCTCGTGTCACGGCGAGCTCGGCCGGGGCGATGGCGCCGCCGCCGCCAGGCTCGACCCCGCGCCCGCGAATCTTGCCGATGCCGCGGCCCTCCGCGATGCCTCGCCGCTCGATTTCTACCGCCGCGTGAGCATCGGCGTGGTGGGCACGGCCATGCCGCCGTTCGAGTCCGGCCTTTCGCCGGACGACCGCTGGGCGGTGGCCGCGTATGCCACGCTGCTCCGGCTGCCACGGCCGGCGGGCCCGGTGCCCGCGTCGCTTCGCGATTTCGCGACCACCGCACGGATGTCCGATGCCGAGGTGACGGCGGCGCTCGCGAGCACCGGCGACACGTCGGCAGCGCGGGTCGCCGCCGTCCGGAGCGCCGAGCCGGGGACGGGCGACGTCGCCCCGGTCTTCGCGCGGGTCCGGACGCAGGCGGACAGCGCGGTTGCGCTTGCCCGCAGGGGCAATGTGAACGCGGCCGGCGCAACCGCAGTCGACGCGTACATGACCTTCGAGCAGGTGGAGCGCACGCTCCGTGCGAAGGAGCCGGAGCTCGCGGCTTCGGTCGAGGCGAGCTTCGCCGCGCTCCGCACCAGCACCGCGGGCGGCGCGCCGCCGGCCGCCCTTGCGGCCGCACGGTCCAGGCTCGCGGCCGACCTCGAGCGCGCCGAACGTGCGCTCGGCGAGTCGCTGTCGCCGCTGAGCATGTTCTTCCAGTCGTTGGTGATCCTGGTCCGCGAGGGGCTGGAAGCGATCCTCGTCGTCGCTGCGCTCATGGCGTTTCTCGCCAAGACCGGCGCCGCGCACCGGAAGCGCGACATCCACATCGGCGTGGGTGCCGCGATCGTGCTGAGCCTGCTCACGGCGCTCGCGCTCGAGACGGTGTTCCGGCTGAGCCCGGCGCATCAGGAGGCATTGGAGGGTGGGACGATGGTGCTCGCGACCGTCGTCCTGTTCTACGTCAGCTATTGGCTGCTCTCGAAGATGGAAGTGGCCAAATGGAACCAGTTCGTGCGCAGCAAAATGCAGGACGCGCTCTCGAGCGGGTCGGTGCTCGCGCTCGTGTCGGTGGCGTTCCTCGCGGTCTATCGCGAGGGGTTCGAGACCGTGCTCTTCTACAAAGCGCTGTTCCTGGCCGGCGGATCCGGGGGATCGGCCCTCGCCGTAGTGGCCGGCATGGCGGCAGGCGGCGTGGTGCTGGCGGCCGTGTACGTCGGCATCAATCGGTTCGGCGTGCGACTCCCGCTCAAGCCGCTCTTCGCGGTCACGAGTGCGTTCCTCTACTACATGGCGTTCGTGTTTGCCGGGAAGGGCGTGGCCGAGCTTCAGGAGGGCGGGCTGCTGCCGACCACGATCGTCGCCGGGGCGCCGCGCGTACCCGCGCTTGGCATCTATCCCACCGCGGAGTCGCTGCTCGCGCAGGGCGTGCTCGTGGCGCTCCTCGTCGTCGCGATCGGGTGGACGTTCGTCATTGACCCCCGCCGCCTCCGGGTGACGTCGGTGCTGCTGCCCGATGCGGTCGCCCGTCCTTCCGCGACGCCTGCGGCCGGCGCGCTCCGCACCCCCGGGCCGCTCACGTCCGAGGCGTCACGCGATCTGCTGCGGTCGCTCGAGCGCATGGCGGCGGATCTGGCGGAGCTCCGCTCGGAGGTGGAGCGCATGCGGAGCCGGCTCACCGAAGCCCAGTCCGAGGCCTCCCGCCGGCCGTAGCCTAGTGACCGAAACCGAGCGGCTCATGGACGAGCTGGCGCGGGCGCACGATGGCGATCCGTGGCACGGCTCGAGCGCCCGCACGGTCCTCGCCGGCGTCAGCGCCCCCCAGGCTGCCGCTCGTCCCATCCCGGGTGCCCACACCATCTGGGAGATCGTGCTGCATGTCACCGGCTGGCGGCGCGAGGTGGCCCGGCGGCTCGACGGTGGCGCGCCGGCCTTGCCGGCGTCGGGAGATTGGTCGCCGATGCCGTCGCCCGCTACCGACGACGCGTGGTCGCGGACACTCGACGCTTTCGATTCCGCGCAGCGGGAGCTGATCGCCGCGGTGGCTCGATCCGATCCCCGGCGGCTGGACCAGCTCGTCGGCGGCGGCCGCAGTCCGGAGCTGGGAATCGGCGTGTCGTGGTACGTGATGCTCCACGGCGTGTCGCAGCACAACGCCTATCACTCCGGCCAGGTGGCGCTGCTCCGCAAGCTTGCCCGCGACTGAGCCCCACAAGCAAGAACGGTCCGCCGACCTCGGCGGACCGTTCTGCTGGCGAGGTGGCAGGTCGCCCCCTGAGTATACGGAGACGAACCGAAGTGTTCGCCCCACCCTTCTTCGACCTGCCACTTTGCCGGGCGAGCCCATGGCTCGCTCGGGCGGCAGAATGGCAAGGTCAGTGCCAGACTGTGAGGTATGCTAAGTGCTTTCCAGACAACCGCTTGCTGTTCGGCTCCCGACGTGGGCCTCGTCCGGAGACCGCATCAAGTCTTGACGGTTTTGCGCTGATCGAGGTAAGTCATTTCCGTGCAGCAGGTTGCGAAGCTGACGCGGATTTGGTCACTGGGCTCTTCTGGTCACCGGCGAGGTAGGGGCCGGGCGGAAGCTCCGAGCCGCGATTCCAGCGGGCGAGGAGTGTCGCGCCGATCAATACGAGCACGACACTCGTGAGCTGAGCCAACGTAAACGGACCGAGGAACCGGTCGTCCTTTGCGCGCACGAACTCGACGAGGAACCGCTCGGCCCCCGCACACACGAGGTAGACGCCGAAGAGCCATCCGGTCGCCGCAGGCCGGGTGCGCAGCCTCCAGATCACCGCGAACGCCGCCAGCATGATGGCCGTCTCGTACAGCTGTGTCGGGTGCACTGCGAGCACGGTGCCGGGCTCGACGCCAGGGGGAATCGGCACGCCGAACTGCGCCTGGAGGTTGGCGGCGGTGGATGGCGGGAGGCCCTCGGGGAACTTCATTCCCCAGGGCAGATCGGTCGGCCGTCCGTAATCGTCGTTCACGAGGAAGCAGCCCACCCGCCCCAGCGCGTAGGCGGCCGCGAGTGCCGGCGCTCCGAGCTGCATGGTCCAGCGCGCGGGCACCCGGAGCCGCCAGCCGTTGAGGAGGACCGCCAGCGCGCCGCCGATGAATCCTCCGTACCAGACGAGTCCGCCCCGGGAGAGCAGGCTCCCGAGATCCTGCGTGAGTGCGACGTACCAGAGCTTCGCGCCGACGATGCCACCGATCACGGCCGCCGCGACCATGTCCGTCGCGTACTCCTCGCGGAGACCGCGCCGGCGCAACTCGAGTCCCACCAGCCAGCCGCCGGCGAGGAAGGCTACCATCATCATGATCCCGTAGCCGGTGATCTCGAAGCTGCCGAGGCGGAGGATGAGCGGATGGATGGTCATGCGGGGGTCCGTGCCGCGGGCGCGGCCGTGGCGAGCCCCGGGAGCGGCAGATCATCGCGGGGCTCGAGGTCGAGGCCGCTTCGGTCCCCGCGCGCGAGGCGCCAGGCGCCGGCGGCTGCGATCATGGCGGCGTTGTCGGTGTTGAGCCGCGGGGAAGCTACGCTGACGCGGGCGATCCCCGCCAGCCGCTCCCGGAGCGCGTTCGCCAGCGCCCGGTTGCAGGCCACGCCTCCGCCGATCATCGCCTGCGGGTAGCCCAGCGCCTCCACCGCGTGCGCGGTCTTGGCGACGAGCACGTCGATCGCGGCCGCCTGGAACGCGTGGGCGATGTCGGCCTTGTCGCGCTCGAGATCATGGCTCGCGCGCACCGCCCGCAGGACGGCGGTCTTCAGCCCGCTGAACGAGAAATCGTACTCGCCGCGTCCGTGTCCCAGCTCCTGGAGCAGCGGCCGGGGGAAGATGAACCGGCCGGGCCGCCCCTCCCGCGCCAGCCGCTCGAGCGGCGCGCCGCCGGGATACCCGAGTCCGAGGAGCGTCGCCACCTTGTCGAACGCTTCGCCCACGGCGTCGTCGAGCGTCCGGCCGAGCAGGCGGTACTCGCCCCACGCGGGGACGCCGAGCAGCATGGTGTGTCCACCGCTCACCAGGAGCGCGACGAATGGCGGCGCCAGCTCGGGATCCTCGAGGGTCGGCGCAAACAGGTGACCCTCGAGATGATTCACGCCGAGCAGCGGACAGCCGAGGCTGAATGCGAGAGTCTTGCCGTACATCACCCCCACCAGCAGCGCGCCTACGAGGCCGGGCCCGGCGGTGACGGTGACGGCGTCCACGTCGCCGAGCCCGATGCCGGCGTCGGACATCGCGCGTTCCACGACCGGCCGGATGGTGCGGAGGTGCGCCCGGCTGGCGAGCTCCGGGACCACGCCGCCGAAGACCTTGTGGACGTCCTGGGAAAGAATGACCAGCCCGCCGAGACGTGTCGCGCCGGCCTCGACGCGCAGGACGGCGGCCGACGTCTCATCGCACGACGTCTCGATGCCGAGCACCCAGCGCATCGGCAATCAGTCGGCGTCGAGCAGGCGCTCGACGAGCTGGCGGTTCACCGGCGAGCTCCAGTCCTGCGCGCCGATCACCCGCTTCACGATCACGCCGTCCCGGTCGAGCAGGAAGCTCTCCGGCACCCCGGTGGTCTGGTAGACCTGCTGCACCCGGCCGGAGGGATCGTGCAGGATGTCGAAGGTGAGTCCGAGCTCGGCGGCGAAGTTGCGCACCTCCGTCGCATCGCCCTCGTCGATGCTCACGGCCGCGATCCGGAAGCCGCGCGAGCGCAACGAGTCGTAGACCGACTGCATCGCCGGCATCTCCACGCGGCAGGGCACGCACCACGTGGCCCAGATGTTCAGCAGCGTCACCTTCCCCTTGTAGCGCTCCCGGAGCGATACGCTGTCGCCGGTCGCGAGGTCCAGCGCCTTGAACTCCGGCGCCCGTGCCCCGACCTCGATCCGCCTCGTGTCGGGTGAGAACTTGACGAGCGCGGCCGCGCCCAGCGCGAGTCCGCCTACGATGGCGATCACGGCGATCCACTGCTTGTGCACCCGGTGCTCCTAGACCGTGACGGCGCAGCGGCGCTGCAGCGCGCGCACAGCGGCGGCGGGGTCGGACTCGCCGAAGACCGCGGTGCCCGCCACAAACGTGTCGGCGCCGGCGTTCCACGCCTCCGCGATCGTCTCGGTGGTGATGCCGCCGTCCACCTCGAGCGCGGCGCGCGAGCCCCGCGCGTCGAGCAGCCCACGGCAGCGCCGGATTCTGTCGGTGGATTGGGGGATGTACGACTGCCCGCCGAAGCCCGGGTTCACCGTCATCAGGAGCACGAGATCGAAGTCGTCCACCACTTCCTCGAGTGCCGCCAGGGGGGTCGCCGGGTTGAGGGCCAGGCCGGCCAGCATTCCGTGCTCCCGCACCGACGCCAGGTGCCGCTGCACGTGCACGGTGGCCTCGGCGTGAAAGGTGAACACCGCCGCGCCGGCGCCGGCGTACTCGGCGATGTAGCGCTCGGGTCGCTCCACCATCAGGTGCACGTCGAGCGGCAGATCGGTCACTCCCTTGAGCGCACGAATCAGCGGCGCGCCGAAGGTGAGGTTCGGCACGAAGTGGCCGTCCATCACATCCACGTGGATCCACTCGGCGCCGCCCGCGGCCGCCCCGGCAACCTGCTCCCGCAGGCGGCCGAGGTCGGCAGAAAGCACGCTGGGGGCGATGCGCACGGTCATGGCCGCGCCCCGCCGGGGCCGAGCGGAGCCAGTTGAAGGGCGGGGATCGGCAGCAGTCCCGGCCGCGGACGCCCGCTCACCACGAGATCGACCCTGGCCCCGGGCTCACGCGCGGTGCCGGCGGCCGGGCGTGTGGCGATGACCACGCCCGGCTCCGGATCGGCGGCGACCGTGTCCAC
>JBOHSN010000028.1:0-40503 GCA_050733215.1 Gemmatimonadales bacterium | reverse complement strand
GCTATCAGTCGCCCCGACGGCAGGTAAGCCTCCGAAGGCAATTGGACCTCGGAGGGTCTCTCGTACCGACGTCGACCGATAGCCGATGACCGATGACCGATGGCCGATGACCGATAGCCCGATCGCTACTTGTGCCGGTAAATCACCCGCCCCCGCGTCAGATCGTACGGCGACAGCACCACCGTCACCCGGTCACCCTCCAGGACCCGGATCTTGAACTTGCTCATCTTGCCGGCCGCGTAGGCGAGGATCTCGTGACCGTTCTCCAGCATGACCCGGTAGTTGCGGTCGGGGAGCACCTCGCTCACTACTCCCTCCATCTCGATGCCTTCTTCTTTGGCCATCCACACTCTCCGCGGGGGGGCAGGAACGCCCGGGCCGCGTCGGGGCCGGGCGGGAACCGTGGGGAATCTTGCCGGGTCAGCCCCGCTCGGGAAGCCCTGCCCTGAGCGTGGCGATACGCTCCTCGACCAGCGCCACCAGCGCGCGCATGGTCGGGGCGTCGAAGGTGAGCGCAGCGCCGGCCGTCGCGTAGACATCCGGCAGGGACCGGGTGGCGCCCAGGCGCAGCGCGTCGCGATAGCGCCGTACGGCGCCGGTTGGATCCCGCAGGCTGTTGCGCCACACTTGCAGCGCGCCGAGCTGCGCCAAGCCGTACTCGATGTAGTAGAACGGGTAGAGAAAGATGTGGAGCTGCCGATACCAGCGGGCCACCCGCTCCTGGTCGAGGCCGGTCCAGTCCACCCCCCGCTCGAAGCGGGATCGGATCCGGAGCCATGCCGCGTCGCGGGCTGCCGCGTCGGCGCCCTCACCGCTCGCGTAGATCCAGTGCTGGTAGGCATCGACCGACGCGATGTGCGGGAGCGCGATCAGCACGTCCTCGAGATGCTCGATCTCCGCCGCGCGGCCGTCCTCCTCGCCATAGAAGCCGCCCTGCCCGGTCAGATGCGGCGCTGCCAGCAGCTCCATCGCCATCGACGCGAGTTCGGCCGCTTCGGATCCGGGGTGGCGCTGCCAGATGAGCGGCTGCGCGTGGGACGAAAACGCGTGAAACGCGTGGCCGGCCTCGTGCAGCAGCGTGTTGACGTCGTCCACCAGCCCGACCGCGTTCATGAAGATGAACGGCCGTCCGCGGTAATGCAGCGTCTCGCAGTAGCCGCCCGGCGCCTTGCCCTTCCGGCTCTCGAGGTCGAGCAGCCGCTCGTCGATCATCGTCTGGAACTCGGCACCGAGCTCCGGCGCCACGCGCTCGAACGCCACCCGGCCGCGGGACACCAGCTCGGCCTCTGTCGTGAACGGACGGAGCGGCTCGGTCCGCTCGGGCTCCACCTGCAAATCCCACGGCCTGAGCGTGTCCAGCGAGAGGCGGCGGCGGCGAGCCGCATAGAGGCGCTCCACCGCCGGGACCACCGCGCCCTCGACCGCATCGTGGAATCGTTCGCAGTCCGCCGGGGTATAGTCGAAACGGAACTTCGCGGGAAAGCTGTAGTCCCGGAAATTCGCGAAGCCCGCGTTGGTGGCCGCCCGCTGCCTGAGCGCAAACATCGTATCGAACAGCGCCGCGAGGGCTTCGCGCTGCGCCACGTACGGCGCCGTGGCCGCGCGCCAAGCCCGCTCGCGGACCTCGCGATCCAGGCTCTTGAGAAACGGTTGCAGCTGCGGAAGCGGAAGCTCGACGCCCTCCCACATCGCCGTCATGGACCCGGTGAGGCGCTGGTACGTGGCCGAGTGCTCCTCGACCTCGGCGAAGATGGGAACGTTCGCCTCGCGGAAGATCTCGCTCGCGGTCTGGAAGCGGCGGATCGTGGTCTCCAGGTCGGGGCGGGTGAATCCCGTATCGAGCAGGCGGCGCGCGAGTCCCACGCTCCGCTCCTCCGCCTTTGGCAGGATCTCGGTCGAGAACCGGAGGTGGGCAGCCGCCTTCTCGGCGTCGGCGGTGTCGATGGTGTAGGCGATCATCGCCAGCGCCGCCGCCTCGGTGAGCAGTTCCTCGAGCGTAGACCAGGCCCGGAGCCAGGCCTTGGTCCCCTCGCGCGTCAGCGCGCGTTCCGCGAGCTCGTCGTAGTAGGAAGCGATGTCGTCCCAGGTCGCCTTCGCGAAGGCCGCCGGGGTCACGGGTAGGGCGAGAACCGTCACTGCGAGCCTCCAAACGGGCCGTGAACCGGAGGAAGCTCGCCGAAGTGCTCCACCAGCGCAAACGCCGCTCTCGCTGCCGCCGGACCCGCCGCTTCCTCGCATCGTCGCGCCGCCGCGAGAAGCGCCGGACCGATCCGCGCGGCCCGCGCGGCGCACGCGGCCCCACACCGCTTCAGATGCTCGAGATGAAGCGCTACGATCGTGTGCGTGCCAAGCGGCGGCGACACGGCGGGGAGCCCGAACGCGAGCTGCGGCCTGAGGGCCGGCCCCAGCCCCGGCACCAGCGCGAGCGCCCGCACCAGCAGAACGATGGCGCGGCGCCGCGACCAGACCGCCGCCCCGCTCACGCGGGGTCCGGGCTCGAGCCCCGCGCCTGCCGGTGATAGAGGTAGGCTAGCAGCAGCGACACAAGGCCGAGGATGAACACCGACGCGACCCGGTAGAGGGCATCCAGGGACGCGAGGTCGAAGACCAGCACCTTGAGCACGGCGAGCCCGGCCACACCGAGTCCCGCAAGTCTGGCCGCCCGGAGATTACGGCGGAGTCCCAGGCTCACGAGCGCGGCGGCGAACACGAGCCACCAGGCGCTCACCGATAGCCCGCCCGCGAGCGACGCGGTCGCGCGCGTGGCGGCCTGCAGCCGGAAGTACCGCTGGATCTCTTCGGTCACCCCGAAGAGTGCCAAGGTACCGGCGACCAGCCAGATCCCCCAATGCATGAGCCGCGCGGCGTCGTTCAGCGGCGCTCGCTTCCAGAGCCCGGCCGCGAGCGCGGTGGTAACAGCGAGCGCGAGCCATTGTACGCCGGCCCAGGCGCCGACGAAGGCGGGTTCGTGATAATCGCGGTGTGAGGCGTCCGTCCCGTAGAGGTGCGCGAGCGCGAGCGCCAACGTGCCCACCGCGTACCAGCGGCCGTCGCTCCGGGCGAGCCGATGGTCGAGCGTGGCCCAGAGGACCGCGAGGCCGAGCAGCGCGACGGTGGCCTCGAGCCCGGGCCAACGCTCCAGGGCAGCGACGGCGAGCGCGGCCGCGCCGACGAAAGCGAACGCGGAGCGCGGATTCGTGTAGCCCACCACCAGGTAGGGAATGGACACCAGGACGGCCGCGAGCCCGTCGTGCTCGGCGAACACCGTGGGTGCGAGCGTCCGGACCGCCCAGCCGAGGAGTACCGGCGTGGTGAAGAAGTAGAGCGCCTCGCCGGGCGACCAGCGATCGCGCTGCAGGAGCCCGTGGCGCCAGACCGGCGCCGCCAGCAGCAGCCCCGCGACGAACACCGGCCATCGCGGATCCAGCCGCTCGGCCACGGTGGCGAGGAGCGCCCAGCCACCCCAGAACGCGAGGAATCGCGTCTCCCACCACCGCTCGCGCAAGCCCACCCAGACGCCGCCGGCCCCGCCGAGCACCGCGTACGTCAGCGCGCCCGCGGGGCGGCGCGACTCGCCTGCCGCGGCCCAGCCGAGCCCGAAGAAACTCATCGCGATGGCGGCCATCGTGTATCGCCAGCGCCGTCGCGCAGCGACCCAGCCAAGCGCGGCGGCCATCGAGCCCTGGTACAGGAGCAGGAGATCGGCGTTGGCGCGCTCCCGTCCCAGCAGCACCGGCGCCACGAACGCGCCCAGCACTGCGGTGAGTCCGAGCGCTTCGACGTCGATGGCGTAGGCGATCATCGCGAGCGCGAGCGCGGTGAGCGCGAGCCCGGCGATCCCGGTGGTCGGGGGCATGAAGCCGTAGAGCCGTGCCGCGGCCCAGACGGAGAGATAGACGATCGCCGCCCCGCAGCCGATGAGCGCGGCGCCATACGTGCGGTAGCGCCGGTGGAGCCGCCAGCCCAGCGCGCCGATGCCCAGGCCGGCCATCACGCCGCCGGCGCAGCGCATGGCCGGTGAGATCCACCCGCGGTCGAACGACAGCTTCAGCAGGTAGCCGGCGGCGAGGATCAGCGCGAAGACGCCGACGGCGAGAAGGCCGCGCTGCCCGATCCACTGCTCGAAGGGGCGAGAGGCCGGGCGGGGGCGGGGGCGGGAGCGGACGGGAGAGGGAGGTATCGGTGGAATCGGCGGCGGAGCCTGCGGTTGCACCGGCACCGGCGCAGCCGCCTGGAGTGGTTCCCGCCCTATCCCGCCTTCTCCCGCCCTCTCCCGACTGCCGGCGCTGGCGAGATCCCTCACGAGCGATTCCAACACAGCCATCCTCTGCTCCAGCCGATCCAGCCGTTCGTCCACCGACATGGCCACCTCCGAGGGGTCAGGACGGCGATTCAGGCACCGAGGCGGGTGCCGTCTCCACGGTATGCGATGGCGCCTCGACACGGAAGGCCAGCAGGCTGACCAGCGCAACGAAGCCCGCCGCCACGTAGAACGGGGCCGCGTGCCCGAGGTGTTGGAAGGCGCCGGTTGCGATGATCGGCGCGATGACCCGCGCCACGCCGCCGAAGAACTGCATCACGCCCATCATCATCCCGTACTCGGAGCGCGCCGCGCTGTGCGACACCAGCGCGGTGGTGGACGGAAACAGCAGCGCGGTGCCGATCGGCATCAGCGGCATCACCAGCGCCAGGGTCCAGATCGAGCGCGGCTCCGGGAAGAGAATGAGACCGGCGATCATCGCGAACGTGCCCGCACGCATCGCCCAGCGCTCGCCGACGCGATCCACGATCGGCCCGAGGAGCAGCGAGCGCATCACCACCGACAGCCCGCCGTGGTAGAGGAACACATAGCCGATGGTCTGCTCGGTGATGCCGAACTCCGCGCCCAGGTAGAGCGCCATGACACCGGTGAGCGCGCTGAACGCCAGCATGCCCACCCCGTAGATCCAGACGAGCCGCGAGACCGGGCGCGCCGGATGGCGGACCACCTGCCACGCCGTGTGCCAGATGGGCGGCCGCACGGCGGCGTGCGCGCCCGACCCGTCCCTGGGGCGCGACTCGGGAAGCCATCGCCACGCAAAGGCCGCGTTCAGCAGGCAGAGCGCCGCGGCGACGAACCCGGGTGCTTCGGGACCGACGTGCGCCGCGGCCGATCCGATGGCGGGCCCGAGCATCACGCCCGCGGACGTGGCGGCCGACAGCCATCCCAGCGCACGTGCGCGCTGGGACGGCTCGATCGTGTCTGCGATGTACGCCTGGGCCACGCCGGTCGTGCCGCCGCCCGCGCCCTGGATCAGCCGCGAGGCGAACAGAAGCCAGAGGGCGTCGGCCACTCCGAAGACCACGTACGCCACCGCCGACGCGAGGAGCCCGATCAGGAGCGCCGGCCGGCGGCCGTACCGGTCCGAGACCCGCCCCCAGAGCGGCGCAGCGAGGATCTGCGCCGCGGAGAACGCTGCGGTGATGATCCCGACGTCCACCGCGCTCGCGTCGAGGCGAAGCGCGTAGAACGGGATCAGCGGGAACACGATGGCGAAGCCGATCATGTCGACGAAGCACGTCGCGATCAGCACCGAAAGCCGGCGGAGCTCTCCGTTCCGGGTCGAGCGGGCGCCGGTCATCCTTCCGCGCTGCCCCGCCGGTCCGCCGCGGCCGCGAACACCAGGGCGCTCAGCACCATCAGGACGACGCCGTACGCGGCTGCCACGCCCACGTCGGCCTGGCGGAGGCTGGACAGGATCTCGAGCGAGATCGGCCGGGTATCGTAGGTGTACAGCACGATCGAGGTCACGAAGTCGCCCAGCGCCGTGACGAACGCCAGGGTCCCGCCCGCCACGAGCGAGGGGCGTAGCAACGGCAGGGTGACCGCCGCGAGCGTGCGCCAGCGTCCGGCGCCGAGCGCCGCGGCGGCCTCGTCGAGCGAGGGGTCGAGCGCCCGGAAGCCGGCCAGCGTGGCGCGGCTGGTGAGCGGCAGACTGCGAACCAGGTAGGCGAGCGGGAGGATCCAGACCGTGCCCACCAGGATCCACCGCCCGGCCAGGGGCTCGCGCACGCTGAACGCGGTGGCGAGCGCGATGGCGAATACCGTTCCCGGCACCGCCCACGGAAGGCCCAGCAGCATCTCGATCGCCCGGCGCCCCGGCGCCCGCCGGCGCACGACGAGCACGCCGGCCGCCACCCCGATGGCGACGGACGCCGCCGTCGCCGTCGTCGCGAGCCCGAGGCTGTTGAGCAGTGGGCGGAGGCGCACCGGGTCCTGCACCAGCGTGGCGTAGTTGCCGAGCGTCCAGGCGGGCGGGAGCGCCTCGGTCGTCCAGGTTCCGGCCGGCACGAGGGACACGACGAATAGCGTGAGATGAGGCAGCAGGAGCAGGGTCGCGAGTCCCCATGACAGCAGCGCGAGCCCGGCCCGCGCCAGGGGGCGTCGCACCCGCACCGGCGCGGGCGCCATGCCCTTGCCGCCGCTCCGCACCGGCTCGCGGTCCGCATCGCGGAACAACGCGAGCGCCGCGAGGGCGAGCAGCGTGAGCGACACCGTCTCGACCATCGCCAGCGCCTCCTCCCCGTTGAGCCGGGTGGCGACGATCTGCGTGGTCATCACGCGATATCCGCCGCCGAACACGTACGGCGCGCTGAACGACGCGAGCGACGTCATGAAGGTGAGGAGCGTCGCGCCCGCGAGCGCCGGCCGGAGCGCGGGCAGCACCACGCGCCGGAGGGTGCGCCAGCCGCTGGCACCGAGGCTGGCCGCGGCCTCGAGCTGCGCACCGTCGAGCGACAACAGCGCCGCCCGCACGAGCAGGTAGAAGTAGACGTACATCGAGTAGGCGTGCACCAGCAGGATCGCGGCGGCGCCCTCCAGCCGCCACGGCGGCTCCTCGAGCCCAAGCGCGGCCTGTACCGCGCGGCCCACGAACCCCGTTTCACCGTAGAGGAAGAGAAACGCGACCACGCCCACGAGCGGCGGAAGCACGGCGGGGAGCGCGACGATGCCCGCGAGCATACGGCGTCCCGGAAACTCGTAGCGCGCGAACAGCACGGCGAGCGGAATCCCGACGAGCGCCGCGAGTCCGACGCTCGCGACCGAGACGAGCAGGCTTCCGCGAAGCGCCTGCCACTCCGTGGGCCGGGCGACGAATTCGCGGACGTGCTCGAGCGTCCAGCCGCCGGGACCGCGCACGCCGTCGACGAGCACGAGGAGCAGCGGATAGACGACGAGCCACACCAGGATGAGCAGAAGAGCAGACGAGCGGATGAGCAGCCCCCCCGGCACCCATCGGCGCCAACGTTCATCTGCTCGTCCGTTCATCTGCTCTTCGGCTCTTCGGCAAACAGATGGATGCCGCCCCCGCTGCGGCGGCTGGGCGCGAGGCCCACCCGATCGCCGGGCCGCGCCGCGGTGCCGGGGCCGCTCACCTCCAGCCGCGTGCCGGCAACGGTGCGCAGCAGATAGAGAGCGCTCGCGCCGGCGAACCGGCGCTCCTCGACCGTGGCCGCCAGCAGGCCGGGGTCCGGACGCGCCAGCCAGAGTGCCTCGGGCCGGAGCAGCACCAGGACCGGGCTGCCGGACCGGAGATCGGCCGCCGCCGTGCCGGCGTCGGTGGCGACCCCCCAGGTGCATCCCTCGACCTCCACCCGGATGCCCTCCGGCGTGCGCTCCAGGAACCGGCCCCGGAGCTCCGAGGCGCGGCCCACGAAGCGCGCGACGAACGGGCTCGCCGGGGCGCCGTAGAGCTCGTCGGGCGTGCCGACCTGCTCGAGCCGGCCGTCCCGGAGCACCGCGACCCGATCGCCCAGGTCGAACGCCTCTTCCTGCTCGTGGGTGACGAGGACGGTGGTGATCCCGACCCGGTGGATCACGTCGCGAAGCTCCCGGCGGGTGCGCTCGCGGAGCGTCGGGTCGAGATTCGACAGCGGCTCGTCCAGCAGCAGCACCCGCGGCTCCGGCGCGAGCGCCCGGGCCACCGCCACCCGCTGCTGCTGCCCGCCCGAGAGCTGCGCGATCCGCCGCCGCTCGAACCCGGCGAGGTCCACCAGCGCGAGCGCCTTGGCGACGCGCCGCCCGAGCTCCTCGCCGCGCACGCCGAGTGACTCCAGCCCGAAGGCAACATTCTCACCGACGTCGAGGTGGGGAAACAGGGCGTAGTGCTGGAACACCATCCCGAAGCGGCGCTCGGCCGGGGCGAGGCGGGTGACGTCGGCGCCCTCCACGAGCACGCGGCCGGCATCCGGGGTCTCGAATCCCGCGAGCAGCCGAAGCGTCGTGGTCTTGCCGCTGCCGCTGGGCCCGAGGAGCGCGAGGATCTCACCCCGCGCGAGGGCGAGCGACACGTCGGCGACAGCGAGGTGATCGCCGAAGCGCCGGGTGAGACCCTCCAGCGCAAGAAAGGCGTCGGTCACGGACGGCCGGTGTGGCGGACGTGCCGGTCCCAGTAGCTCATCCAGGCCGCGCCCTGCCGCGACGCGAGCTCCCAGTCCATCTCCGCCACCACCATCTCGCGCTCGACCTCCGCCACCCAGGGCGGCACGCGCTCCGGGGGGAGATCGCGGCGCGCGGGCAGGCGGAACACGCCACTCGCGGCGAGCAGCTGGCCGTCTACGCTGCCGACGAAGTCGACGAACGCGCGCGCCGCCTCGGGATGGCGGCCGCCCCGGACCAGCGCGATCGCGTCGTCGATCACCACGGTGCCGCTCCGCGGAAAGACGTAGTCGAACGGCATGCCCTTCGACCGGCCGATGAGGATGTCGGGCAGATCCCAGAGCGTCACCAGCCCTTCCTGCCGGGCGAGCTTGGCGTCGAGCACCGCTGGGTTGAGGGTGTACGCTTTGGTCTGGCCGTCGAGCCGGCGGAGCCACGCCATGCCCTGCCCCGTGTCACCGGTCTCGCGGATGCTCCGCACCAGAATGAGCGCCCAGATCGCGCGCATGGTGCCGCTCGCCATCGGGTCGCGAATCAGCACCTTGTCACGCCAGCGCGGCGCCAGCACCTCGTCCCAGTCGTGAGGCGCGGTCGCCCGCGTCACCGCGCGCGCATTGAACGCGATCACGGCGGGAGTGCGATACGCCGGGTAGTAGAGATCAGCGGGGCCCGTCGCCCGGCGCTCCACGCTCTCGGCCCATGCGGGGCGGTACGGCGCCAAGAGCGAGTCGCGGATCCCCCGCTCGAAGAGGGTCGTCGGTCCGCCGAACCAGACGTCCGCCTGCGGGTTCACCCGCTCGAAGCGCAGCCGGTCGAGGATTTCCTGACTGCCCATGTCGAGCCAGCGCACGTCCACGTCGGGCCGGCGGCGCTCGAACTCGCGCTCGAGCAGCGTGAGCTGGTCGCGGCCGTGGGGTGAATACAGGAGGAGCGGCGTCCGGGTATCACGGGAACATCCGAGCAACACCACCAACAGCAACAGCAATTCACACGGAGGCGCGGAGGACGCGGAGAACTGCTGTTGGTGTGGTCTCATGTCCGAGGATCCGAATGCCCGTACACGAAACCACCACAAGCGCAGTCCTCCGCGTCCTCCGCGCCTCCGTGTGAACGTGCCGGAGCCCGGTTCATGAACCGGAAACCCGCGTGAGAGCGAGAAGGTTCGCGAACAGCCGGTAGGCGCCCGGCACGCCGGCCGGAAGCTGCCGGAAGAAACTGAGCCCGGTGTAAACGTACCGGCCCTTGCCCAGGCGTGCGACGAGCAGCCCGCCCTCGAGCGGCGGCTCGCGGTCGTCGTGCGTCTCCACCAGCGGAGTGTAGGCCTGGTCCCACGTGCGCGCGAAGTACAACCCGCGCTCCTGCACCCACCCCGACCAGTCCGCGGCCCCGATCGCATTCGGCGTTCGGAGCGCGGCATGGCCCCGCGCCACCGGCCTCACCGGCGCCCCCTCGTCGGTCACCCGGTCGTGGCTCACCGGCCGTCTCGGTCGTGCGGTGCCGCCGCGGGCGGAATCGTCCAGCACGAGCGGCTGTCCACCGACGGTGAGCGGGTACGGCGCGTAGCCCTGGCTGAAGAAATCGTGCTGCTGGTACTGCACGATCAACAGACCGCCCCGGCGGACGTACGCGAGCAGGCGGCCGTTCTGTCGCCCGAGCACCGGCTCGGTTTCGTATGCGCGCGGGCCAAGCACGATCGCGTCGTACCGCGCGAGGTCGCCGCGTTCGAGCGCACGCGCGTCCAGCAGCTCGACCGGCACGCCGACGCTCCGGAGCGCCTCGGGTACCCGGTCGGCGGCGCCGCGCACGTACCCCACGCGCGCGAGCTTCGGGAGCGCGAGCGGCGCCACCCGCACGGCGGCCACCGCCGGACCCACGTACGAGCGCGGACGGACGTGTGGATAGTCCATCGTGAAGACCCCGGCGTCGTACTCCCGGCCGGACGCGTCGGCCGCCACCGCGCGCACGTCGACCGAGCCCGGCGCGAGCGACGCCGGCGACCGCACCTCGAAGTCGAACACGATCTCCTGATCCTCGCGGACGAGCATGAATCGCTGCGGCGTGACCCGCGGCCAGCCAGCCGGCAGCTCCAGCCGCACCGCGCCGGCCGTGGAGTCGCGCGCGCCATGTCGCAGGGTCACGCTGAACCGCTTCGGCGCCGCCGGGCTCGCGGGCCAGACCAGGGTGTCGGGATCGAGCTTCACATCGATGCGGGGAACGACGGTGACCGGCCGCCGGCGTTCGCCGAGGGCCTGATCGCGATAGCGGAACGCCACCTCGCGCGGCTCGACCATGTTGCCGAACTCGGCCATCAGCAGCGGCTCGCCGAATGGCGAGCCGGCGAGCTCCGGCGCGCCGTCGGGCCGGACGTAGAGATCGCCGTCGCGCGGCCGGGCAAGGTAGTACGGCTGCGTCGGAGCGGCGGCGTACGGCGTCTGCAGCTCGAGCGTCCAGGTGGCCACGCCGCCGGCCGGCACCGTTGCACCGGCCGCCGACTGCATGAGTCGCGAGCGCGACGCGCTCGACCGCACCACCACGAGCGGAATCGAGACCGGGTGGTCGCCGGGGTTCCAGCAGGTCGCGTTCACCACGACCACCTGCCCCGGCACGATCCGGTCGTCGTCGGCGACGGCGTCGCAAAGCACGCCCGAGGCGAGCCGGAGCGCGCGCTCCAGCCGGGTCACCTGATCCCATTGCTCCGGGCTCGGCCGGGCGATGCTGATCGGACCACCGCCGCCCCCGGCCAACGCGCGGGCGAAGCGGTCGAGCGCGTCGGCGAGCGTTCCAGGCTCGCCTCGTGCCCTGGCCGCGGCGACGCTCGCGGCCACCGAATCCCACACCGCGCGTGGAACGGAGGCGCCCGCCGGCGCGGCCGCGGCGGCCATTCCCGCCAGCGTGGTGTCGATCCCGTCCCAGAGCCCCGCACCCCCGGCTCCCGTCCGGTCCTCGACGAGCCGCAGACGCACCTGGGAGGGTCCGATGCGCTGCAGCATGCCCATGTCCTGCGAGCGGTGCAGGCTCCGCCCCGCCATCGCGATCTGATGGTACGACTGGCCGACGGCGGGATCGAGCACACCGCCCTCGAGCGTCAGCGTGGTCGCCAGCGTATCGAAGCGGGTGCTCTGGTACAGCTTGCGGGGCGACCAGGGCGCGAGCCCCTCGGTCGCGAGCTCGGGAAAGCGGGTAGAGTCGCCCGCGGCGTCGAACGCTTCGCGCGCCGACCACCCGGCAGCCTGGTGCTGCCCGTGCCCGTCGCGCGGCGTGCCGCTGAAGACCGACACCATGATCTGCGGGCGGAAGCGGCGTACGACCCGCACGACGTCCTTCAGGATCGAGTCGCGGGGCCAGTGCCGCCAGGTCTCCTCGAGCGACTTGGAGTACCCGAAGTCGTACGCGCGGGTGAAGAACTGGCGGGCCCCGTCGAGGCGGCGTGCCGCGAGCAGCTCCTCGGTGCGAAGCAGGCCGAGCGCCTCCCCCAGCTCGGGCCCGATGAGATTCTGTCCCCCCTCGCCGCGATTCAGCGACAGATACGCGGCCTCGGCGCCCATGCCGCGCGCCAGCACGGTGAGGAGCTCGGTGTCCTCATCATCGGGATGGGCGCCGATCATGAGCACCCGCTGGTAGTGACCGAGCATGCGCAGCTCGTGGGCGAGCGCCACCGCGCCGCCGGTGGAAGGCGGCTCGAGCTGGGCGCTGAGTGGCGTAACGGGAGCGAGGGCGCAGAGCAGAACGCGGAGCGCCCGGCGGAACGGACAACGGCGCACGAGCCCGGCCGGGAGAGGTCGGGAGGAAACCTAATCCCGGTCGGCGGACCGGGTGAGAGGCGTCACCTCATCGGGGCGGCCCCGAGCGGCGTCTCCCGGATGAGCTGGCGGAACTCCGGATGCATTCGCCAGAGATAGGCCGCCATCGCGATCGCGGCGAGCGTGTTCGCGATGAGCACGGTCCAGAACGGGAAGAGCGCGCGGGTCGTCTCCGACACGAGCATCAGGAGACCGTAGAAGAACACCTCGAAGACCAGGAACACCTGGAGCAGCGCGTAGCGGACCAGCGATTCCTTCGCGGCCCAGCGGACCAGACGGCATAGTCCGATTCCCAGCAGCAGGAAGGCGCCGAAGTGCACCGCGGTATAGGCGATCACGGCCCCGAAGTGGATGGTGGCGACGTTCGGGGTCTGGTCGCCGAAAAGCAGCACCTGGCCGAGCACGCTGGGCGTGCGCAGCGGCTGGCCCTGGAGCAGGTCGAGGATGAGGAACCAGACCGCGACGGTGGTGGCGCCTATCGCACCCGCGTAGGTGCCCTCGTCGCCGGCCGAGAGTGAAGTGCGTTCCATGAGCCCTCCCCTCCAGTGAGGGAAGGAATGTGGCGCCGCCCCGGCTCGTCGCACGGGACGGCGGCCCGAAGCGGAGCTCCGAGCACCGCGCCGCCGCGGCCCATCCTAGACTGCGGGTCGGGGCTCGCTTGCGCAAGAGGCCGCGGTCAGGGCCGGGGCGGTGGCCCCGGAGGCGGTGCCGGCGGGCTCTCAACCTCGTCCGCGAGCGGCACCTGCCGCAGCGACCGGCCGAGCTCGGGATGCCGGTACCAGGTGACCACGAGCATCGTCAGGATGCCGACCAGCGCGGCAGCGACCATGGCCCATAAGGGGATGGCGTATCGCGTGTACCGCGCGAGGACGTAGGTGTGCAGAGTGAGCCATGCGGTGGTCAGGACGATCGCGATCCACAGCCCCATCCGGAGCTCCCAGTGCCGCAGCACGAGGTGCACGAGTCGGACGAGCACGAGCCCCAGCACCGCGAACATACCGAAGTGGACGCCCGTGAACGCCCCGATAGCGCCGGCATCGAGCGGGGTGGCGTCGGTGGGGCGGTCGCCCCCGAGAACGACCTGGCCCAACGCGTTCGGCGTGGCGAGCGGCGCCCCGGAGAGCAGGTCTACGATGAGCCACCACAGCGCCACCGCTCCACCGCCGAGCAGGCCGACGAGCAGGCCCTCGCGGACCGTCGAGTGGGTCTTCGCGTGCATGTCTGCTTCCCGGTCAACGACTCAGGAAGTGTGCGGCGGAATGGTCGTGGAGGATGTGTTTCCGCTCACCGGTTCGGAGGAGCGGGCGTACGGCGAGGTGTCGCGGGCCGGCTCGGCGTGCTCGCCGGATCGGCGGGCGGCCCGCTCGCGGTCGCGGCGGCGTCCCAGGATGAACGCGGCGACGAAGCAGATCAGCGCATCGACGAGAAGGATCTCGCCCGTGGTCTTCCAGAGCGGACCCGCGGGCTGGTGCAGGAGCAGCAACATGCCGACGGACACGAGGATGGTGCCGAGACCGCGGAGTACCTCGTCCACGTTCTTCCAGGCGGTGCGGCGGGCCCAGTAAACGGACGCCCACAGGCCCAGCACCCCCAGTAGCAGGATGCCGTACCAGATGAGGATCCAGTACTTCCGGCCAGCGACCATCGCCCACCTCCTCGGCAGCGACTGGCAGGGGGCATAGGTAACTCTCTATTTTACTGTTGGTTGCCGAGCCCCACCAGCCCCCCGCTGCAACTGGGGCAGCCGCAGGCGGCCAGCAGCCGCGCGAAGCCGTAGATGCCGGTGTCATGCCCGTCGCTCCAGCGCACCTTGAGGCCGTAGGCTCCGACGAGCGCGATGGACTCCGGCCGGACGTCGGCGGGCACCGAGCCCGCGTCGAGCAGCGGCCGGCCGGTCATCTCCTCGATGCAGGTTGCGCACGGACACGCCAGCCGGAGCTCGCGTGCGGGGTAGAGCCATGAGTGTCCGGCCGCATCCCATTCGATCAGGATGCCGGTGTCGCGGCGCTCGATGGCGCGGGGAACCGGCGGAAGCTTGGTCATGCAGTATAATTGTGCAATGGCTACCAAACCTGTGAATCCGCTCGGCACCCGCGGCACGCTGCGCCATGGCGGCGACACCGCCACGATCTTCCGGCTGCCCGAGCTCGCGCGACAGAAGATCGCCGATCTCGACCGCCTGCCCTTCTCGATCCGAATCCTGCTTGAAAACGCACTCCGCCACGCCGGCCGCGGCCTCGTCACCGAGGAGCATATCCGCGTGCTCGCACGCTGGGCGCCGACCGGCGGCGGGCGGGCGGAGATCCCCTTCATGCCGGCGCGGGTCGTGCTGCAGGACTTCACCGGCGTGCCTTGCGTGGTGGATCTGGCCGCGATGCGCGACGCGATGGCACGCATGCGCGGCGATCCCGATCTGATCAATCCCGTTGTTCCCTGCGACCTCGTCATCGACCACTCGGTCCAGGTGGACCACTACGGGTTCGAGCGCGCCT
This sequence comes from Gemmatimonadales bacterium, assembly GCA_050733215.1. Taxonomy (GTDB): domain Bacteria; phylum Gemmatimonadota; class Gemmatimonadetes; order Gemmatimonadales; family GWC2-71-9; genus DASQPE01. Next base: position 25,792 of record JBOHSN010000028.1, on the reverse strand, counting down.
ACCAGCTCAACGTCGATCTCGAGATGGAGCGGAACCGCGAGCGGTACCAGCTGCTCAAGTTCGCGCAGCGCGCCTTCCGCAACTTCCGGGTGGTGCCGCCCGGCACGGGGATCGTGCACCAGGTGAATCTGGAGTATCTCGCGCCGCTGGTGCAGCTCCGGCCCCAAGACGGCGAGCTCACGGCCTATCCCGACACCCTGGTGGGCACCGATTCGCACACCACGATGATCAACGGACTCGGCGTGCTCGGCTGGGGAGTCGGTGGCATCGAGGCCGAAGCCGTGATGCTCGGCCAGCCGTACTTCATGCTCGTGCCTGAGGTCGTGGGGATGAAGCTCACCGGCGAGCTGCCGCTCGGCACCACCGCGACCGATCTGGTGCTGACCGTGACCCAGATGCTCCGCAAGAAGGGTGTGGTGGACAAGTTCGTCGAGTTCTACGGCCCCGGCCTGTCGTCTCTCGGCCTGGCCGACCGGGCCACGATCGCCAACATGGCGCCTGAGTATGGCGCCACCATGGGCTTTTTCCCGGTGGATGCGGAGACGATCAGCTATCTGGAGCGGACCGGCCGGGAGGGCGCGCAGGTGCGCCTGGCGGAGTCCTACTGCAAGGAGCAGGGTCTCTTCCGCACCGACCAGACACCCGACCCGGCGTTCACCGACACCGTCGAGCTCGACCTGTCGAAGGTGGTGCCCAGCCTCGCCGGTCCGCGCCGCCCGCAGGATCTCGTGCCGCTCCGGGAGCTCAAGCGCAACTTCATCGTGAACCTGCCCGGGCTCCTGAGCGCCAACGTCCCCTCCGCGCGACGCGAGCTGGTCCAGAGCACGTACTCGCGCTGGGTGGGCGAGGGCGGCGCCAATGTGACGATCGGCGAGCACGGCGCCGCCGTTGCGGAGCAGGCCCCGCCCGACGCGCCGCCGGTGGTCCGCGGGCTGCTGGACGGGGAGGAGGTCTCGCTGCACGACGGCGCGGTGGTGATCGCCGCGATCACGAGCTGCACCAACACCTCCAATCCTTCGGTGATGATCGGCGCGGGGCTGCTCGCGAAGAAAGCGGTCGAACGCGGACTCACGACCAGGCCATGGGTGAAGACCAGCCTCGCGCCCGGGTCGCGGGTGGTGACCGACTACCTCGACGGCTCCGGACTCACGCCGTACCTCGACGCCCTGCGCTTCCAGACCGTCGGGTACGGGTGCACGACGTGCATCGGCAACAGCGGTCCGCTGCCCGAGGTGATCGGCCAGCTGGTGGAGGAGCATCACCTGGTTGCGGCAGCGGTGCTGAGCGGCAACCGGAACTTCGAGGCCCGGGTGCATCCGGCCGTGCGTGCGAACTATCTCGCCTCCCCTATGCTGGTGGTGGCGTTCGCGCTGGCGGGCCGGGTGGACATCGACCTCGCCCGGGAGCCTCTCGGCACCGGGAGCGACGGCCGGCCGGTCTTCCTGAACGACATCTGGCCTACCCCCACGGAGATCCGCGTCCAGATGGCGGCGGCGCTCAAGCCGGAGCTGTTCCGGAACCGCTACGCCTCGGTGTTCGACGGCGACGAGACCTGGCGGGCGCTGAGCGTCCCGGGTGGCAGCCGCTTCGCTTGGGATGCCAAGTCCACGTACGTACAGGAACCGCCGTTCTTCGTCGATCTGCCGGCGGAGCCGCCCGGGCTCCGCGACATCACGGCCGCGCGGGTGCTCGCCGTCCTGGGCGACTCCGTCACCACCGACCACATCTCACCCGCGGGCTCCATCCCGAAGCACGGGCCCGCCGCGCGCTACTTGCGGGAGCACGGGGTCGATCAGCCGGACTGGAACACGTTCGGCTCCCGCCGCGGGAACCACGAGGTGATGATGCGTGGCACGTTCGGCAACGTGCGGATCAAGAACGGACTGGCACCGGACAAGGAAGGCAACTGGACCCTGCACTTCCCGTCCGGTGAAGTGGTGAGCATCTACGATGCGGCGATGCGGTACCGCGAAGCCGGCACGCCGCTGGTGATCCTGACCGGCAAAGAGTACGGCACCGGCTCGAGCCGCGACTGGGCGGCCAAGGGTCCCGCGCTGCTGGGCGTGAAGGCGGTGATCGCCGAGAACTACGAGCGAATCCACCGCAGCAACCTCGTGGGCATGGGGGTGCTGCCGCTGGCCTACGAACCCGGCACCGACCGGAAGAGCCTGGGGCTGACCGGCCGCGAGACGTTCGACATCACGGGCATCGCAGCGGGTCTCGCGCCCGGCGGCCGCGTGGAGGTGACCGCCACGGGAGACGACGGCGAGGCCACGACCTTCCCGGCCGTGGTTCGGCTCAACTCACCGGTGGAGCTGGACTACTACCGCCACGGCGGCATCCTCCAGCGCGTGCTGCGGCAGTTCCTGAAGGGGGGACTGCGTTAACCGCTATCCGCTAACCGCTAACCGCTATCCGCTATCCGCTATCCGCCTGCTCCGACGCCAGCGAGCCTCCGACGTCCTTGGACATCGGAGGCTCACCTGTTATCGGGCCTAGCGGATAGCGGATAGCGGATAGCGCTTAAGCCACCAGATCGCGCAGACGGTCGCCCGTGTCGCCCTCCCGCAGCCGGAGCAGCGCCCGGTCGCGCAGCTGACGGATGCGCTCGCGGGTCACGCCCATCATTCGACCGATTTCCTCGAGCGTGCGGCTGTTCCCGTCATCCAGACCGAAGTACAGCCGGAGCACCTTGGCGTCGCGCGGCGGCAGCGTGGCGAGCGCGAGCTCGATGTCCCGGGTCTGGCTGTTCACCAGCGTGGAGGCGTCGGTGCCCTCCTGCTCGCCGGTGGAGAAGCGCTCGATCCGCTCGTTGCCTTCCCCGTCCCGGGTGGGATGGTCGAGGCGTACCGCCTCCGAGTTGAGCGCGCTCAGGCTTCGGACCGCCTCGACCGTGAGACCGGTGGCGCGGGCGAGCTCCTCGGTGGTCGGCATCCGGCCCAGCCGGTCCTTGAGCAGCGTGGTGGTGCGGCCCAGGCGGCTCAGGTCGGCGGTACGGTTGAGCGGCACCCGCACCGGACGGCCGTGCCGGGCGATCGCGGCCTGCACCGCCTGTCGGATCCACCAGACCGCGTACGAGATGAACTTGACGCCGCGATCGGGGTCGAACTTCCGTGCCGCGGTCATCAGGCCAAGGTTGCCCTCGCCGATCAGGTCGACGAGCGGCACGCCCCGATTCTGGAACTTCTTGGCCACCGAGACGACGAAACGCACGTTGTGCCGCGCCAGCCGCTCCTGGGCCACCACGCTGCCCTTGAACGCCTTGCGGGCGAGCTCCATCTCCTCTTCGCGATTGAGAAGGGGAACCCTGCTGATCTCATCGAGGTAAAGGTCGAGACTTTCCCTGCCTTCGTCCACTGCGCGAGCGATCTGGGCCGGGCGGACCGGGCGCCGCTTGGCACGTGGCTTCACACTCACTCTGGACTCCTCCTATGGGTCAACCACCCCGTGGGGCAAGGCACGAGTTGGGACATACCGTTATCAGTGGCCCAATATACACGCTAAGCCCCGAAAATTCAATAGCTTAGGTAAAGTATGCATTTCAGCGGGCCGGCGATACACATAAACGGCGCATTAGAGCGAACTTAGCGTCCGTTCCCCGCCTCACGCAGGAACGGCAGCCCGCACAGGCACATTGGCAGGCCCGTGCCGCTTCGTCTTGACCGCGCTCCATTCGCGGTAAGATTACGTCCGCGACCCACCCGTAGAGCGGAGTCCCGATGAGAATCGCGGTCCCCAAAGAGACCGCCCCGCGCGAGCAGCGCGTGGCGTTGGTTCCCGAATCGTGTAAGAAACTGGTCCAGGCCGGCTACGAGGTGATCGTGGAAGCCGGCGCGGGCGAAGCTGCCGGCGCGGCGGACGAGGCGTACCAGGCGGTCGGGGCCACGGTCCAGCCGGACCCGGCGGGGCTGTTTCGCGCCGCGGACGTGCTCCTCAAGGTGGGGCCGCCCGTGCTTGGCGATGAACGGGACGAGGTCGGTTGGCTGAGACCCGGCGCCATCTACCTCGGCTCGCTGATGCCGCTCCGCAACCTGGCCGCGGTCCGTGCCCTCGCCGCCCGGGAGGTGACGGCCTTCTCGACCGATGCCATTCCTCGGACCACCCGGGCCCAGTCGATGGACACCCTCTCCTCCATGGCCAACATCGCCGGCTACAAGGGCGTGCTCCTCGCGGCCGCGCAGCTTCCCAAGTATTTCCCGATGCTCATGACCGCCGCAGGCATGGTCCGGCCGGCCCGGGTGTTCGTCATCGGCGCCGCCGTGGCGGGTCTCCAGGCCATCGCGACGGCGCGGCGGCTCGGGGCCAACGTGGTCGCGACCGACGTCCGGCCCGAGGTGAAGGAGCAGATCGAGAGCGTGGGCGCCAAGTACGTCGGCATCGAGCTCAAGGAAGCGGCGTCGGCCGGGGGCGGCTACGCCAAGGAGCTCTCGGATGAGGACCGCGCCCGGCAGCGGCAGCTCCTCGCGGAACAGTGCGCCCAGGCCGACGTGGTGATCACGACGGCGCTGATCGGCGGCGTGTTTGCGCCCCGGCTGGTCACGGCGGAAATGGTGCGGTCGATGCGGCCCGGCGCGGTGCTCATGGACCTCGCGGCCGATGGAGGCGGCAACTGCGAGCTCTCGCGGCCGGGCGAGACGGTGTCCGTGAGTGGCGTGACCATCGCGGCGCCGCTCAATCTCGCCGCGACGATGCCGGCGGATGCCAGCCTGCTGTTCTCGCGCAACCTCACCGCGTTCCTACAGGCGTTCACGAAGGACAAGGCGTTCCAGCTCGACTTCGACGACGACATCCAGCAGGGCGCGCTCATCACGCACGGGGGCGAGGTGAAGCACCAGCAGACGCGCGAAGCACTCGCCAAGGAGGCGACATGAACGAGGCGGCCCAGACCGCGGCGCACGGCTCGGGCGACTTGTGGTCGCTCCTCTTCGTCTTCGTGCTCGCGTCGTTCATCGGCCTCGGCGTGATCCGCCGGGTGTCCCGGCTGCTCCACACGCCGCTGATGTCCATCACCAACGCGATCTCCGCGATCGCGGTGGTCGGGGCGATCGTGGTGGCCGGCGGCGACGCCCCGCCGCTCATCCGGCTGCTCGGCGCGGTCGCCGTATTCGCCTCGATGACGAATATCGTGAGCGGCTTCCTGATCACCGAGCGCATGCTCCGGATGTTCAAACGCGACGACAAGCCGCACGCCGGAGGCAAGGCATGACCGACTGGCTCGTGCAGGCGGCCTACCTCGTCGCGACGGCGCTGTTCGTCTTCGCGCTGCACTGGATGAATCACCCGAAGACCGCGCGGCGCGGCGTGTCGGCCGGCGTCACGGGGATGGCCGTCGCCATCATCGCGACGTGGGCCGAGCCCGCCATCGTCCACCATCTGTGGATCGTCGTGGCGATGATCGCGGGGTTCGGCGTCGGCGTGCCGTTGTCCCGGGTGCCGCTCACCGCGGTGCCGCAGCGGACCGCGCTGTCCCACGCCTTCGGCGGTCTGGCCGCGGGCCTGGTGGGGGCGGCGAAGTACTATCTCTGGCTGGGCGAGGCCCCGGAGCAGCTCACCGCGTTCCGCATGGTCGCGCTCATCATCGAGATCATTCTGGGTTTCCTCACGTTCACCGGCAGCCTCATGGCCGCGGGGAAGCTGCAGGAAGTAAAATGGATTCCGCAGCGGCCGGTCACGTATCCGCTCCAGAACGTCACCAACCTCGCGTTGCTTCTCATCGCGGCAGCGGTGGGGGTGGCGCTGGCGCTCCATCCGACCGCGGACTGGGCGCCCCGCGTCTTCCCGATCATCATCGTCCTGGCGCTCCTGTTCGGTGTGCTGCTGATCATACCGATCGGCGGCGCGGACATGCCGACGGTGATCGCCATCCTCAACGCCTACGCCGGACTCGCCGCGGTGGCGATGGGGTTCGTGCTGGACAACAAGCTGCTGATCACGGCCGGTGCGCTCGACGGTTCGAGCGGGCTCATCCTCGCCATCATCATGTGCAAGGCGATGAACCGCTCGTTCACCAACGTGCTCTTCGGCGCGTTCGGGCAGGTGCGGCAGATCAAGGCGGGGGGCGAACACCAGGCGTACAAGTCGGAGACCATCGAGGGTGCGGTCCAGGTGCTCGAGCAGGCCAGCCTGGTGGTGATCGTCCCGGGCTACGGCATGGCGGTCGCCCAGGCACAGCACAAGGTGCGTGAGCTGTACGATCAGCTCCGGAAGCGCGGCATCGCGGTCAAGTTCGCCATTCACCCGGTGGCGGGCCGGATGCCGGGCCACATGAACGTGCTCCTCGCCGAGGCCGACATTCCGTACACCGATCTGGTCGAGATGGACGAGATCAACCCGGATATGCCCCAGTGCGACGTGGCGCTGGTCGTCGGCGCGAACGACGTGGTGAACCCCGCCGCGCGCAGCGACCGGTCGAGTCCGATCTACGGCATGCCCATCATCGACGCCGACAAGGCGCGGACCGTCTTCGCGATCAAGCGCAGCAAGAACCCCGGGTTTGCCGGCATCGATAACGCGCTCTATTTCTCCGATCGCACCTGGATGCTGTTCGGTGACGCCAAGGGCGTCGTGGGGGAGCTGGCCAAGCAGATGAGCGGGAACAGCGGCATGCACTAGGATGGTCAGATGGTCGGATGGTCCGTCCGACCATCGGTCCATCCGACCATCCTACAGCGGCAGTTTCAGCCCCGGTATCTGAATGCCGCCGGTCAGCTTCTTCAGCTCCGCACGAAGCTCCTGCTCCACGTCCTCCAGGCGCTTCCGCTCCATCTCCACGCGCTGCCGCCCCTCGGTCTCCACCGCCGCCACCTGCTGCCGGACCTCCTCGGTCTTGGCTGCCACGATCTTGTCCACTTCCGCGCGCACCTTCTGCTCCGCCTTGGCCAGTTCCTCACCGACGACCGCCTGGAGCCTGGCGCTCACCGCCTGATCCAGGTTCGTGCTCACCGCCAGCCTCGGCGCCCTGACGGTGCCCGAGAGCTCGGCCGTCACGCGGAGGTCGCTGAGCCCGGTCAGCACTCGCCACACGATCCGCTCGATGTCGTTCAGCCGCCGCGCGCTGGTGTCCACCGTCCACTGCACCTTGTTCGACGCGACCGACCACCGCCCCCGGATCTCGTCGCCCCGGAGCACGAACGTGAGCCCGCTCCGGCCCGAGCCCGGATCCAAGCGGACCGGCAGGCCGGGCAGGTTGAATGCCGGAAGCCCCACGCCGTCGGCGGTGGCGCTGATCGAGTCCCGGGTACGGCTGGTGAGATGGTCGAGCACCGCGTCCACCCGGAGCGAGGCGAGCACCGGACCCACCGCGCGGCGCCGAGCCGAGATGACCGTCGGCTTGCCGTAAAGCGCCGGCGCCGAGGTCAGTCCGCGCACGGTCGCGGCGTAGGCGCCCGCGAGCACGCCTTTGCCCGCGACCGTGAAGTCCACGTTGCCGGCCTGGAGCAGGAATTCGGGATAGTTCCGCCCCTTGGGGAACCGCACGGTGCTCCCCGCCATCCGGAGCCGGTCCGGCCCGCTGCTCTCGCGGGGCACCAGACCCGGCGGCATGTAACGGCGGCCGAGCTGCACCCAGTACATCGCCTGCTGGAACCGCTCGACGCTGACGTGCCCGAAGAACGCCTTGCCGATCTCCGGCGCCGCGAACGACGGAAGCTGAAGCAGGCTTCGGGCGAACTCGTAGTCGCGACGTCGCGCCTCGTCGAGCTCCTTGAGCCCGGCCCCGAGCTGGTTCACGCCGCGGAGCGCGTCCCTGCCCAGCGTCTCGATCTGCCGCTTGGTGTCCTCGACCTCACGGATGCTCCGCTGCACGGCGACCACCGCGTCCCGGGTGCCCTGGATCCCGAGCTTGCGTGGGTTCAGGGTGTCCAGCCGCGCCACCAATGCGCGGGCGGAGTCGATCGTGGGCCCCACCGGCACGGCGCGAAGCCCCTGCTCGATCGCGCGGCGGGTGGAATCGGTGCGCCCGGCGAGCGAAGTGGCCGTCTGGATGGTGCCCAGCTTGGTCGGATCGAGCGCCAGCGCGCGGATCGTGTCGATCGGCGTGAGTTTGAGCAGCGGCACGTCGAACTGCTGGGCCCACTGCCGGACCGACCGCACCATCTGCGGCGCGAAGCCGTCCCCCCGCGCGGGACGCGCCGGCGTTGCTCTCCGGGTGCCGAACTGCATCCCGCGGAGCGCGAGGTTCCGCACGAGAAGCTTCTTCTCGGCGAGCGCCTCGGGGTCCACCGTGAGGTGCACGCTGCCGGCCTCGGCCAGGTTCCGGTTCACGTCGAATGGATCGGCCACCTCGATGCGCCAGAGGTCCGCGCCGATCTCCCGGGGCCGGAAATCGAGCTTGCTGACGTCCACCTGAGTGCCGAGCAGGTCGGTGCTGACGTCCTCGGTCGTCTCCCGCGCCACCGGCTCGGCGAACAACACCACCAGCACGCCGATGAGGAGGAGCGCGAGGATCAGCGGGCCGATCGCCTTCCAGCGGAAGATCTTGATCTTCACGCGCTCACTCCGGACGGAAGAGCCGGTAGATGTTGTACACCTTCGACGCCGTGACCGCCTGATAGAACTTCGACCGGCGCACCCGCTCGCCCACGGTGGCGCGGTACCGGGCCACACCGAAGCGCGCGAGCAGGAAGATCGGCACGCAGAGCACCAGCCAGGCCACCACGCTCCCGAGCACCACGGTGTGGTTGAAGTTGGTGTACGGGATGAGCGGCGTGTTGTACCATGATTCCCAGGTGGAGCGGAGCGCGGGCGCCTCCAGCAGCGCCCGTCCGATCCGATGGAACACCGGATCGAGCACGAATCCCACCGGCACGAAGAGCGCCCACCCCAGCATCCCGCCGCCGAACGAGACGTTCAGGATCACGATCAGCGCGAATACGATCAGGTTGTGCAGGTTGACAAGCGGCGTGAGACCGAGCGCGGACCCGAGCGCGACGCCGGCCGCGACCTGTCCCGGCGTGCCCTCGGAATGCAGCGTTTTGATGAGCGACTGCAGCAGTTTGAGCAGCGCCAGCATGGAGAGCGAAGCTAATTGGACTTCATGCGCCGCGCAGTATATTCTGCCGCATCATGCGCCCAGCGCCACGCGCCCCGCACATCCATAAGTTCGGCGGGGCTTCGCTGGCCGACGCCGCCGCGATCGGTCATGCCACGGGCATCGTCCGGAGCCACCGTCCCGAGCCGGCGGTCGTCGTCGTGTCGGCCATCGCCGGGGCCACCGACGCGCTGCTCGCCCTTGGCCGGCACGCCGAGCGGGGCGAGCGGGACGCCACCAGCCGGCTGCTGCGCGCCTTGCGCGCGCGCTACGTCCGGGCCGCCCGGGCGGTGGTGCCGCACGGCGCCGAGGGCCGGGCGCTGGTGGCCGCGGTGGCCGCGGAGCTGGACGAGCTCGCCGAGCTGGCGGCCGGCCTGCGGCTGCTGCGCGAGCTCACCCCGCGCACCAGCGACTTCGTGGTGGCGCGGGGGGAGCGCCTGACCGCGCGCATCGTCGCCGCCGCGCTGGCCGCGAGCGGCGTACGGGCCCGCTACGTGGACGCCACGACGGTCATTCGCACCGACGCCCATTTCGGGCACGCCTCCCCCGACTACGCCCGCACCGACCGCGCGGCCCGGCGCGCGCTCCGCCCGCTGCTTGCCCGCGGCGTCGTGCCGGTGGTGCCGGGCTTCATCGGCGCTTCCCCCGCGGGCGAGGTCACCACGCTCGGGCGCGGGGGCTCGGACCTCACCGCCACGCTCCTGGCCCGAGCGCTCGGCGCGAGCCGGGTCTCGCTCTGGAAAGACGTTCCCGGCTTTCTCACCGCCGATCCCCGCGTGGTGGGCGACGCGCGGGTGATCCCGGAGCTCCACACCCGCGAGGCGGCCGAGCTGGCGTACTACGGCGCGAAGGTGCTGCACCCGCGGGCGCTCATCCCGCTCGCCGGGCGCAAGATCCCGGTGTTCGTCCGCCCCTTTTCCGATCCGGCGTCGCCCGGCTCGGAGGTGTCCGAGCGGGTCGCGGTGGCGCGCCTTCCGGTGAAGGCGCTGAGCGCGGCATCGCACCAGGCGCTGGTCACGGTGGCCGGCAACGGCATGCTGGGCGTGCCCGGGATCGCGGCCCGCACGTTCGCCGCGCTTCAGGCCCGCCGCATCTCCGTCTCGTTGATCTCGCAGGCATCGTCGGAGCACTCGATCTGCTTCAGCGTGCCCGAGCCCGCCGCGCGCGACGCGCGCGACGCGCTGGAGCGCGAGTTCCGCGAGGAGATCGATCGGCGCGAGATCGATGGTGTCGAGGTTCGGTCCGGCGTCGCTACGGTGGCGGTGGTCGGGCTCGGCATGGCGGGCACGCCCGGGGTGGCCGCCGGCGTCTTCTCGGCGCTGGCGTCGGGCGGGATCAACGTCGTCGCCATCGCGCAGGGCTCGTCGGAGCTGAACATCTCCGTAGTGGTCGAGGCCGACCGCGCCGCCGAGGCGCAGCGGCGCATTCACGCCGCGTTTCAGCTCGCCCGCATTGGCGGGGGCAGCGTCGCGCGGGCCGAGCGGCTCGACGTGGTCCTGCTCGGCTTCGGGCAGATCGGCCGGATGCTGGCCGAGCTGCTGGCGCGGCTCAGGCGTCCCCGGCTCTCGCTCCGGGTGGTGGGCATCATCGACCGCCGCGGCTACGTCTTCGATCCTCGCGGCCTCGGTGCCCGGCGCCTCGACGAGCTCGCCCAGGGCAAGGCCGCGGGCGCGTCGCTCGCGGCTCTGCCGGGTGGCCATGCCGCCGCGCCGGCCGACGCGATCGCGTTCATTTCCCGGCACGCGCTCCGCCGCCCGATTCTCGTGGACCTCACCGCGGATGAGACCGCGCCGCTCCTCGCGCAGGCCCTCGGGTCCGGCATGGATCTCGTGCTCTCGAACAAGCGCCCGCTGGCCGGCCCGCGCGCCGAGAGCGAGCGGCTCCACGAGCTGGCGCGAGCGTACGGGCGCCGCGTGCGCCACGAGACGACCGTCGGCGCGGGGCTCCCGGTGATCGACACCTATTACAAGCTCATCGAATCCGGCGACCGGGTCGAGAAGATCGAGGGCTGCCTCTCGGGCACACTCGGGTTCCTGCTCGACGAGGTGAATGGCGGGCGCCCGTTCTCGGCGGCACTCCGGGACGCCATGGAGCGCGGCTACACCGAGCCGGACCCGCGCGACGACCTGTCGGGCATGGACGTGGGCCGGAAGGCGCTCATCCTCGGCCGCCTGCTCGGCTTTCCCGGCGAGCTCCGGCCCCGCATGGTCGAATCGCTCGTGCCCCGGCCGGCGCGCAGCCTGCCGCTCGCCGCTTTCCTATCGGGGCTGCACCGGCTCGATGCCGACTGGCGGCGACGGGTGGACGCAGTGATGGCCCGTGGCCGCGTGCTGCGCTACGTCGCCACGGTCACGCGACGCTCGCTGCGCGTGGAGCTGCGCGAGGTGGACCGCTCGAGCCCCTTCGCCTCGCTCAAGGGCGCGGACAACACCGTCGTGTTCACCACCGCGCGCTACAAGTCCAATCCGCTCGTGATCACGGGACCGGGTGCGGGCCCCGCGGTCACCGCGGCCGGCGTGCTGAACGACGTGCTCCAGCTCGCGGGCGCATGACCACCGCGACGCTGGTGCGCGCGCGGGCGTTCGCGCCGGGCTCAGTCGGGAATGTGGGGCCGGGGCTCGACATCCTCGGCCTGGCGGTGGCCGGCGCGGGGGACGAGGTGGTGGTGGAGCGCGTGGACGCCACCGGCGTGCTGGTGCGCGATGCCGGCCATCCGGACCTGCCCGCGCGGGCGGACCGGAACACCGCCGCGCTGGCGGCCGCCGAGGTGCTCCGGCGCGCGGGATCGCCGGTGCGGGGACTCGCCGTGTCGGTGCGCAAGGGACTGCCGCTGGCCGGCGGACAGGGCGGCAGCGCGGCGTCGGCCGTGGCCGCCGCGGTGGCCGCCAACCAGCTCCTCGGCAATCCGCTCGACCGGCTCGCGTTGCTCGAGGCGTGCCTCGCAGCCGAGGAGACCGTCGCCGGCCGCCACGCCGACAATGTGGCACCATCGCTGTTCGGCGGAGTGGTGCTCGTCCGATCTCTGGCGCCGCTCGACGTGGTCTGCCTGCCGGTGCCGTCCGAGCTCCGCGTCGTGCTGGCGCAGCCGGACCAACGCCTCCGCACGCGGGACGCCCGCGCGGTCCTCCCGCGCGACGTGCCGCTCGACGTGGCGCTCGCGCAGGCCGCGCAGGTCGGGGCCCTGGTCGCGGCCCTCGCGGCCGGCGACTACGAGCTGCTCGGCCGCGCGCTCGACGACGGGATCGCCGAGCCGGCGCGCGCGCGGCTCCTGCCCGGGTTCCGCGAAGCGAAGGCGGCGGCACTCGGCGCGGGTGCGCTGGGTGCATCGATCTCCGGCGCCGGCCCCACGGCGTTCGCGCTCGCCCGCGGCGACGAGAGGGCGCACGCCGTTGCCGCTGCGATGGAGGCCGCCTACCGCGGCGTCGGCGCCGTCCCGCAGGTGCGCGTGGCGCAGGTGGACCGCCAGGGAGCGCGCGCGATCCCGTGACCTTCTCGATCGAGCGGCCCGAAACGTGGCAGGTGTGCGCCGCGTGCGGCAACGAAGCCGTGGAGACCGATCCACGGCCGCGCTGCGGACGCTGCGGCGGCCTGCTCGAGGTTCAGCATCGCCGCCCGACGCTCCCGCGCGAGGATCTGCTGCGCCGGTTCACCGAGCGGCGCGGCAGTGCGAGCACCCCGTCGGGGGTGTGGCGCTTCCAGGAGATCGTGCTGCCCTCGGCGGTGGAGATCGTGTCCCATCCGGAGGGCAACACGCCCCTGCTCCACCGCGCCGCGCTGGACCGGTGGACCGGCGTGGACCACCTCCTGCTCAAGCACGAAGGCCACAATCCCACCGGGTCGTTCAAGGATCGCGGCATGACGGTCGGCGTGACGCAGGCCAGGCGGATCGGCGCGAGCGCCGTCGCGTGCGCATCCACCGGCAACACCTCGGCGTCGCTGGCCGCGTACGCAGCGCACGCGGGGCTGCCCGCCCTCGTGCTCGTGCCGGCGGAGGGCGTGGCGCTGGGCAAGCTGGCGCAATCGCTCGCCTACGGGGCCCGCACGCTGCTCGTGCGGGGCGACTTCGACGACTGCCTCCGGCTCGTGGAGGAAGCCAGCACCAAGCTCGGCGTGTACCTGCTGAACTCGGTGAATCCGTTCCGGCTGGAGGGGCAGAAGACGATCGTGCTGGAGGCGCTCCAGCAGCTCGGCTGGGAGCCGCCCGACTGGATCGTGCTGCCCGCGGGCAACCTGGGAAACACGGCGGCGTTTGGCAAAGCGCTGCGCGAGGCACGCGCCTGGGGACTGATCGACCGCCTGCCTCGCCTGGCGGCGGTCCAGGCGGAGGGCGCCGCGCCGTTCGCACGCGGCTTCGCGGACGGCTTCGCCCAGCGTCACCGGGTGAAAGCGGAGACGGTGGCGACCGCCATCCGCATCGGCGACCCGGCGTCGTGGGATCGTGCGGTCCGTGCGATACGGGAGACGGACGGCGTGGTGCTCACGGCCTCCGATGCGGAGATTCTGGAGGCCAAGGCGGCGGTGGACGCCTCGGGCATCGGGTGCGAACCGGCGAGCGCGGCGAGCGTGGCGGGCGTACGGAAGCTGGTCATGTCGCGGATGGCCGCCCGGTCGGACCGGGTCGTGGCGGTGCTCACGGGCCACGTGCTGAAGGATCCCGGCATCCTGCTGCAGTACCACCGGGAGATGGACCCGCCGCCGCCCGGCGCCAACCGGCCGATCGAGATCGAACCGGAGCTCCGCGCGGTGGAACGGGTCCTCCGCGCCGCGACCTAGCCGGGCTCGGCGCTGTCAAGGATCAACCACAGAGGGCACGGAGAACACAGAGCCCCTCACTGCAACTGCGAACCGCCGAGACGCAGAGGCGCAGACGCGCAGAGAATGACGTGGTGCTCTTTGTGGTCGCGTGTTTGCACGTCCCGATGGTGAGACCACAAATACGGTCGCGATGCCTCCGCCCCTCTCTCGACGTAGGCGTCACCCAGGGCGGGGCTCCGGCCGAACGCCACCGCCGTGGCGCCCGGTGCCCGGATATGCCGCCACGGGAGCTTCGGGGTGGGCAGCGGCCGACCTCCGTGCCCCGCCCCCTGTGCGCCACACGACCGCACCCAGACCGTTGGGAAGCGGGAGAGGGCCGTTGTCCGGGGTGCAGGCGACACGCGGAGAGCGAGCGGTCTGGGCCCCGAGACGGAGCGGCGATCCAGCGACCGCCGGCGTCATCAGAGTGACCGCGAGCGTACGCGTGCGTGCAATGTGGGAGCGGTCCCCCTATTGCAGCTAGGGAAAAGCGTCATACTTTGTGTGGCGTCGGTGCACGAGTTCCATTCGAGGTAGGTCGGTTTCACCCTGAGTAGGAGACTCGCGATGGCCACCAGGAAAAAGGCGAAGAAAAAGTCTGCGAAGAAGTCGGCCAGGAAGGCTGCCCGCCGGCCGGCGGCCCGGAAGCGCGCGGTGAAGAAGGCGGCGCGCAAGAAGACCGCGTCCAAGCGGAAGCCCAACGCGGCGTTCATGAAGCCGATGAAGCCCAGCGACCAGCTCGCCACCGTCGTGGGGTCCACCCCCATTCCGCGCACCGAGGTCACGAAGAAGTTGTGGGCGTACATCAAGCGGAAGGGGCTCCAGGATGCCAAGGAGCGCCGCATGATCAACGCGGACGAGAACCTCAGGCCGATCTTCGGCGGCAAGTCGCGGGTCTCGATGTTCGACATGACGAAGCTGGTGAACAAGCACCTGAGCTGAGTCGCCGCGATCAACGCACACGAGGGCGCCCCCGTCGGGGCGCCCTTTGCGTTTCATCCGCTATCTGCTATCCGCTATCCGCTTGCTCCGCAAACAGTCGAGCCTCCGACGTCCTCGGACATCGGAGGCTCGCTTGCATTCGGAACCGGCGGATAGCGGATCGCGGATAGCGGATAGCTATAATTCCCCCCCTATGGCAGGCGAATACATCTTCACGATCCGCGATCTGCGGAAGGTGGTCCCGCCCTCGCGGGAGATTCTCAAGGGCATCTACCTCGCGTTCTATCCCGGCGCGAAGATCGGCGTGCTCGGCGCCAACGGCGCCGGCAAGTCGTCGCTGCTCCGCATCATGGCCGGCGTGGATCACGACTTCACCGGCGACGCCCGTCCGCTCCCCGGCACCAAGATCGGTTATCTGCCGCAGGAGCCCGCGCTGGATGCGGCCAAGGACGTGCGCGGCAACGTGGAGGAGGCCATCGCCGAGCAGCGCGGCATGCTCCGCCAGTTCGAGGCGATCAGCGCGAAGTTCGCCGAGCCGATGGACGACGACGAGATGAATCGCCTCCTCGAGAAGCAGGGCAATCTGCAGGAGCGAATCGACACGCTGGGCCTCTGGGAGCTGGACCACAAGATCGACCTCGCCATGGACGCGCTCCGCCTCCCGCCCGGCGATGCCGACGTCGCGCGGATCTCCGGCGGCGAGCGGCGGCGGGTGGCGCTCTGCCGGCTGCTCCTCTCGGAGCCCGACATGCTGCTGCTCGACGAGCCGACCAACCACCTCGACGCCGAGAGCGTGTGGTGGCTCGAGCGCTATCTGGCGGAGTTCAAGGGCACCGTCGTTGCGGTCACGCACGACCGCTACTTCCTGGACAACGTGGCCGGATGGATCCTCGAGCTGCACCAGGGCGCCGGCATCCCGTGGGAGGGCAACTATTCGTCCTGGCTGGAGCAGAAACAGAAGCGGCTGGCGCAGGAGGAGAAGCAGGCGTCGGCCCGGCAGAAGACGCTCGAGCGCGAGCTCGAGTGGGTGCGGATGGCGCCGCGCGCGCGCCAGGCCAAGAGCAAGGCGCGCATCACCCGCTACGAGGAGCTGCGCGAGCAGGCCGAGCGACAGGGCGAGGGCACGACGGAGATCGTGATCCCCGTGCCGGAGCGCCTCGGCGACGAGGTCGTGATCGCCCGGGGCGTCGCGAAGGGCTTCGGCGACCGGCTCCTCGTCGAGAACCTGAGCTTTGCCCTGCCGCGCGGCGGCATCGTCGGCGTGATCGGCCCGAACGGCGCCGGCAAGACCACGCTGTTCCGGATGATCACCGGCGCGGAGCTGCCCGACGCCGGCGAGCTGCTGGTGGGCAAGACGGTGCAGCTCGCGTACGTGGACCAGAGCCGGGAATCCCTCGACGGCACCAAGACCGTCCACGAGGAGATCTCCGGCGGGCAGGACACGCTCCAGTTCGGCCGGCGCCAGGTCAACGCGCGGGCCTATGCGGCGGGCTTCAACTTCCGCGGCGCCGATCAGCAGAAGCGGGTGAAGGATCTCTCCGGCGGCGAGCGGAACCGGCTCCACCTCGCCAAGCTCCTCAAGAGCGGCGGCAATCTCCTGCTGCTCGACGAGCCCACCAACGACCTCGACGTCGATACGCTGCGCGCGCTGGAGGAGACGCTGCTCGGCTTCGCGGGTTGCGCGGTGGTGATCAGCCACGACCGCTGGTTCCTGGACCGCATCGCCACCCACATCATCGCGTTCGAGGGCAACAGCGAGGCGGTCTGGTTCGAAGGCAACTACGCGGAGTACGCCGCCGACCTCAAGCGGCGGAAGGGCGTGGACGCCAATCAGCCGCATCGCATCCGCTACAAGAAGCTGGTGCATTGAAGCCGCTATCCGCCGTCCGCTATCAGCTATCCGCTATCCGCTATCCGCCTGTTCCGCGGTCGCTCGGTGCTTCGCGCGGCGAGCCGAGCGGCGGCCGAGCCGGCGGATAGCGGATAGCGGATAGCTGATAGCGGTTTCCGATTCGTCCCGGACTCGGTTTAGTTTGCCGCATGCTGACGCAGCAGACGCGCATCCCGTATCTCCCGGCCCGCATCGAGGGCCTCGCCTCCATCGCGATGAACCTGTGGTGGAGCTGGAACCGCGAGGCCCGCGGCCTGTTCCGCTCCATGGACCGGTCGCTCTGGCACCGGGTGCGCCACAATCCGCTCGATTTTCTCTGCCAGGTGGACCCGTCCCGGGTGGCGGCGTGCGCGAGCGACAGCGACTTCCTCCGCCACTACGACGAGGTCATGCTGCGGATGCAGCACGACCTCACCACGAAGGACACCTGGTTCCGCGGGCGCTATCCCGAGCTGGACGGGCGGCCGGTCGCGTACTTCTGCGCGGAGTTCGGCCTGCACGCTTCGGTGCCGATCTACTCCGGCGGCCTCGGCGTGCTCGCCGGCGACCACTGCAAGGCGGCCTCCGATCTGGGCGTGCCGCTCGTCGGAGTAGGCCTGTTCTACATGAAGGGGTACTTCGACCAGCGTCTCAGGCTCGACGGCTGGCAGCAGGACAGCGACGAGGAATACGAGATCGCGCGGACGCCGCTGGAGCCGGTCCAGGGACACAACCACGTGCCGTTCGTGACCGTGGTGGAGACCGCGGGGCGGCCGGTCCACGTGCGCGCCTGGCGAATCATCGTGGGCCGCGTGCCGATCTACCTGCTCGACACCAACCTCGAGGCGAACCACCCCGAGGACCGCGGGCTCATGAACAAGCTGTACGCCGGCGGGCCGGAGCTGCGCCTGCGACAGGAGTGGATCCTGGGCGTGGGCGGCGTGCGGGTGCTCCGGGCCATGGGCATCAGTCCCGCCGTGTGGCACGCCAACGAAGGCCATGCCGCGTTCATGATGGTCGAGCGGCTGCGGGAGTTCGTCGCGGACGGCACGAGCTTCGCGGACGCGCTCCGGCGGGTCCGCGCCGCGAGCGTGTTCACCACGCATACCCCGGTGCCCGCCGGACACGACGCGTTCCACGTCGAGCGGCTCGAGGAGTGCACCGGACCGGTGTGGGAGTCGCTCGGCACCGACCGGCAGGGCTTCTTCGACCTGGGCCGGCACCCGTCGATGCCGGACCAGTTCCACATGACGGTCGCCGCGATCCGCTGCTCCGCGCGGGTGAACGGCGTCTCGCACCAGCACGGGCAGGTGTCCCGCAACATCTGGCGCGAGCTCTGGCCCGGCCGTCCCTGGGAGGCCGTGCCGATCGGACACGTCACCAACGGGGTGCACCTGCGCACCTGGATGGCGAGCCCGGTCGTGACCCTGCTCGACGAGCATCTCGGCCCGGGCTGGGTGGAGCGGAAGGACGACGCATCCGTCTGGGACCAGGTCCTCACCCTCGGCCGCGAGCGTCTGTGGGACGCCCACGCGCGCCTCAAGGCCGTGCTCTTCGATCACATCCGCGAGGATGCCCGCCACCGGTTCGCCGGCCAGCACCGCGAGGCGGCGCAAGTGGTCGGCGCCGGCACGCTGCTCGACCCGGGTGCGTTGACCATCGGCTTCGCGCGGCGGTTCGCCACGTACAAGCGCGCGAATCTCATCTTTCGCGATCTGGACCGGCTGCGCCAGCTGCTCACCAGCGCCCGGCGGCCGGTCCAGATCGTGTTCGCGGGCAAGGCACACCCGGCCGACAATCCGGGCAAGGAAGTGCTCCAGAGCGTGTACCAGTTCACCCGCGACCCGGCGTTCGAGGGGCGGGTGGCGTTTCTGGAAGACTACGACATGCACCTGGCGCACCTGCTCGTGCAGGGCGCCGATGTGTGGCTCAATCTCCCCCGCGTGCCGCTCGAGGCGTCGGGCACGAGCGGGATGAAGGCCGCGCTCAACGGTGTGCCGCAGCTCGGCACGCTGGACGGCTGGTGGAAGGAAGGCTACGATGGCCTCGGAGGGTGGGCTATTCCCGCCGCGCCCGAGCAGGCGGATGCCGATGAGCACGACGCCGATCAGTTCTACCGCCTGCTCGAGGAGCAGGTGGTTCCCCTTTATTACACCCGGGACTCGCACGGAGTCCCCTTGGGCTGGGTGGAGAAGATGCGCCACGCGATTCGACTCGCGTGCTCGCGCTTCAGCGCCCGCCGGATGATGCAGGATTATGTCCAGGAGTACTACGCACCCGCGATCCACGGCGACGCGCTCGCCGACGACCCTCCAACGGCCTGAGACGACGCCCGACGTGGCCCGCTCCACTGCGCCCGCCGCCCCGCTGCTGCTGAACCCGCGTGGCGAGCCGGTCACGATCGTCCATCTCACGGCCGAGTATGTCCCCTACGCGCGCACCGGAGGACTGGCCGAGGCCATCGCCGGCCTGGCCAGCTTCCAGCAGGCCGCCGGTCATCAGGTCGCCGTGCTGATGCCGCTCTACCGCACGGTGCGCGACGAAGCGCCGGACCTCGAGCCGGTGGGACAGGTGTTCCGCGTCCCGCTCGGCGGCACTTCGGAGGAGGCCCGGCTGTTTCGCGTCGCGGGACGGACCAAGGGCCCGCCGGTGTACTTCATCGAGCACCTCGACTACTTCAACCGGGCCGGCATCTACGGCGAGAACGGCGCGGACTATCCCGACAATGCGCGGCGCTTTGCGTTCTTCGCGCTCGCCGCGTGCCTGGCGATCCCCCGGGTCGTGCAGGGACCGTGTGTACTGCACGCGCACGACTGGCACACCGCGCTCGCGCCCATCTACCTGCGCACCGTGCTTGGCGGCGAGCGGTGGGCTGAGGACACCCACACCGTCGTGTCGATCCACAACCCGGGCTACCAGGGCCACTTCGGTCCCCAGGCGATGTTCGACCTCGGGCTGCCGATCGAGCTCTACAACTGGCGGCAGCTCGAGTGGTACGGCAAGGTGAACTTCCTCAAGGGCGGGCTCGCGTTCACCGATTCGGTGGTGACGGTGAGCCCCACGCAGGCGGCCGAGCTACGGACGCCGGGCGGCGGCTTCGGGCTGCACGACATGTTCATCGAGCTGGGCGATCGCCTGGTCGGCATCCTGAACGGGATCGATCAGCGGGTGTGGGATCCGGCCCAGGACCGGCAGATCACCGCGCGATACTCGGCCGAGCAACTCGAGGGCAAGCAGCGCTGCAAGGCGGCGCTCCAGCGCTCGTTCGGCCTCCCGCAGCGGAAGAAGACCCCGCTGATCGGCATGACCGGCCGGCTGGTGACCCAGAAGGGGCTGGACCTGATCTTGAACAGCTGGGGACTGCTCGGATACGAGGCACAA
The DNA here is from genome assembly GCA_050733215.1 of Gemmatimonadales bacterium. Lineage (GTDB taxonomy): Bacteria > Gemmatimonadota > Gemmatimonadetes > Gemmatimonadales > GWC2-71-9 > DASQPE01. The sequence continues at coordinate 5,777 of JBOHSN010000028.1, read as the reverse complement.
TTCGTCTTCCTCGGCAGCGGTGAGCCTCGCTACGAGCAGGCGCTCATCGAGCTGGCCCGCGCGGCGCCGGACCGGATCGGGGTGCAGCTCGACTTCACCGACAAGCTCGAGCACCGGCTGATGGCGGGTACCGACATGTTCCTGATGCCGTCGCTGTACGAGCCCTGCGGGCTCACCCAGATGCGGGCGCAGCGCTACGGGTCGCTGCCCATCGCCCGCCGCGTGGGCGGCCTCGCGGACACGATCGAAGACGGAGTGACCGGCTTCCTGTTCGAAGCGTACGATCCCGCTGCCCTCCAGAAAGCCGCGTTCCGGGCGCTGGAGCAGTTCCTCCGGCCGCCGCTCTGGACCGACATGATGCGCGAAGCGATGGCGCGTGATTTCAGCTGGGAGCGGTCGGTCGCCGCATACACCAAGGTCTATCGCCGAGTCGTCGCCACCGCCCCCCGGGCCTGAGCCACGCATGGACTTCGTCTTCATGCTTCACAGCCACCTCCCGTACGTGCTCAACCACGGGCGGTGGCCCCACGGCAGCGACTGGATCAGCGAAGCGGCGATCGACACCTACCTGCCGCTGCTCGAAGTGCTGCGCGGCCTCGAAAAGGACGGCGTTCCGGCCCCGGTCACCATCGGGTTCACGCCGGTGCTCGCCAACCAGCTCGCCAACCCGCTGTTCGCCGGGGAGCTCGAAGAATTTCTGGCCCAGCGGCTGGCGGCGTGCGACGAGGCCGAGGCCGAGCTTGCCGCCGCGGGAGATGCGCATCTGGTGCCGCTCGTCGGATACTGGCGCGGGCGGATGACCCGTTTCCGCGATCTGTTCCGGAGCACGGGCGGCAACCTGGTGGAGCCGTTCCGGAGGCTCGAGGCCGCCGGCCGGCTCGAGATCGTGGGCTCCGCGGCCACCCACGGCTTCCTCCCGCTCCTGGCTCGCGATGAGAGCATCCGGCTTCAGCTCGCAGTGGGCGTCGCCGAGCACCGACGCCTGTTCGGCCGCGCGCCGGAGGGATGCTGGCTCCCCGAGTGCGCGTACCGGCCCCGCGGGCCCTGGAATCCGTGGCCCACGGCGCCGCAGGCCGGCATCCGGCGCGGCATCGAGGAGCACCTTGCCGACGCCGGGTTCCGCTTCTGCTTCGTTGACGCCCATCTCGCCGCGGCGGGCAAGCCGCTCGGCGTGTATGGCGATCCGGTGACGGGCCCCCGCGAATCGACCGAGCGGCTGGACGAGAACGAACCAACGCTCCGCACGCCGTATCGCGCGTATCGGGTCTCGCCCACGCGCGGAAACGCGGGTGTGGTCGCGTATGTGCGCGATCCGCGGGCGTCCATGCAGGTCTGGAGCCGCCAGGAGGGTTATCCCGGCGAGGGGCGCTACCTCGAGTTCCACAAGATCCGATGGCCGGGCGGGCTCAAGCTCTGGCGCGTCACCGGCAGCCAGGTCGATCTCGGGGGCAAGGAGCCGTACGACCCCGCCCTGGCGCTGGACGCAGCGGCGAGTCACGCGCACCACTTCGGGGGCCTGCTCCGGCGGATCGCGGCCACCCGCACGCCCGGGCCTGACGGCGTGATGGTAGCGCCGTTCGATACCGAGCTGTTCGGCCACTGGTGGTTCGAGGGTCCCGACTTCCTGGGGGCCGTGTACCGCGAGCTCGCCGGGCAGCGGGAGGTGCGGCCGGTCACCGGCTCGCGCCACCTGCACGACTACCCGGCGCGCACCGCTATCCGGCTGCCCACCGGCACATGGGGCGCGAACGGCGACTACACGATGTGGCTGAGCGAGCTGGTCGCGTGGACCTGGGAGCGGCTCTGGCCGCTGGAGGAGCGCTTCTGGGATCTCGCGCCGAACGCGCTCGCCGACCCCGCCGCCCGCCCGGTGCTCGCCGCGGCGGCGCGGCAGCTCCTGCTCGCGCAGGCGTCCGATTGGCAGTTCATCATCTCGACCGGCCACGTCACCGATTACGCGGTCCGCCGGCTGATCGAGCATTGTGAGGACGCCGAACGGCTGCTCGGAGTGCTCGCGCGCGCGAACGACATGTCGCTGGAGGCAGCCCAGCGACTCGCGGAAGAACTGGACCAGCGCGACCAGGTGTTCCCCGAGATCCTCCCCGCGATCTCGGCGGCGCTCAACGGCTCGCGATCCATCGCGATCACCTGATCCGATGGATCCGATCCGGTTCGTCTTCGGCCTCCATCTTCATCAGCCGGTCGGCAACTTCGACCACGTCTTCCAGCAGCATCTCGACGACGTGTATCAGCCGCTGCTCGATCACCTCGAGCGCGGGGGGCTGCTGCCGGCGGTGCTGCACATCTCCGGTCCGCTGCTCGAATGGCTCGACCGGCACGCTCCCGGATACCTCGATCAACTCGCCCGGCTCGCGGGCGACGGACGGCTCGAGCTGCTGCTCGCGGGATTCTACGAACCGGTGCTGGCGTCACTGCCGCGCGAAGATCGCGTGGAGCAGATCGCGTGGCTCCGGGACGCGCTCCGCCGGCGTCTCGGCGCCGAGGCGACCGGCCTCTGGCTCACCGAGCGCGTGTGGGAGCCCGAGCTCGCCGCCGATCTCGCGGACGCCGGCGTACGCTACGTGCTGGTGGACGACCGGCATTTCCTGGTCACCGGTTTCACCAGCGAACAGCTCCACGCTCCCTACTGGACCGACGCGGGCGGACGCCGGGTCGCGCTCTTTCCGATCGACGAGCGGCTCCGCTATCTCATCCCGTTCCGTCCGCCGCAGGAGACCGCCGCGTATCTCAGGGAGCTCCGCGAGCGAGGCCATCGGCTCGCGGTGCTGGCCGACGACGGCGAGAAGTTCGGCGGCTGGCCGGGAACGAAGCAGTGGGTGTATCAGCGCGGGTGGCTGGATCAGTTCATGGGCGAGATCCGTGCACTGGTGGAGCGCGGGGAGGTGCGGCTCAGCACCTTCGCGGAGGCGCTGCGCGAGGTGCCCAGCGCCGGTCTCGCCTATCTGCCCACGGCCTCCTACCGCGAGATGGAGGGCTGGTCGCTTCCGCCGGACGCGGCGCTTCGGCTCGCGCGTCTCGAGCGGGACCTCGGCGAGGAACGCATCAGCGGGCCCGATGGCGCGCTGGTGCGGGGCGCCCACTGGCGCAACTTCCTGGTCAAGTATTCCGAGTCCAACCGGATGCATAAGAAGATGCTGGCGCTGTCGGACCTGTGCCGGCGCGCCCGCGATCCGGCCGAGGCCCGCCGCGCAATCGGGCGGGCGCAGTGCAACGACGCCTACTGGCACGGCGTTTTCGGGGGACTGTACCTGCCTCATTTGCGCGAGGCGATCTGGCGGAATCTGTCGGAAGCCGAGGGACGGCTGCGCCACGGGGAAGAGCTCGCCTGGGAGGTCGTGGACTTCGACGGCGACGGCCACGACGAGGTCTGGATTCACTCGGAGGAGTTCTCGGCCGTGGTGAGTCCGTGGCGCGGCGGCGCCGTCGAGGAATACACCGTGTTCCGCACCGGCATCAATTACGCGGCCGCGCTCACCCGGCGGCTTGAGGCCTATCACGTCACGGCTGTGGAGCGGCATGAGGCGGCGCTCCAGGCCGGCGAAGGCGCGCCGAGCATCCACGACATCGAAGAGGGGATCCGCCTCGACGAACGGCCCCCGGTGGACCTGGACGACCGCGCGCTGTTCGTGGACCGGGTACTGGCCGGCGGCATGTCGCTCGAGGCCTACGCGCGGGGTGATTATCAGCCCGTGCGGTCCTGGGCCCGGGTGCCCGCGTCCTGCCAGGTCGAGCGCAGCGGCCCGGCGGTCGAGCTGCGCTGCTCGCTGCCCGGGGGGGGACCAGTCGGACCGCTCGACAAGACGCTGCGATTCACCCGCGACGGCCGGGTGGCGGTGAGCTACGAGTGGGAGGCCGCCGTCGGTGCCGATGAGGATCGGTTCGCCCCGGAGCTCTCGCTGTTCCGACCGCTCCACATCAGCTGCGATCCCGAGCCGGAGATCTGGACCTTTCCCGTGGAGACGGTGGCCAAGTCAGAGCGCGGGCTCGACCGCACGCTTCAAGGCGAGTCGGTCACTCTTCGGTGGCCGCTCGCCTTGGGCACGGCGCGCGTGGAAATCGCCGCGCCGAGGTAGAGAGGGCTCGCTACCCCTCGGGGGTCGGCCGCCCTGCGGCGATCCGACCGGCGCCGCGCCCGGAGAGATACTTGTAGATGGCGTGCAGGTACTCTTCGGAAAGCATCCCCGTCCAGTTCGGCATTCCCTTCGGCGTGCGGCTCCCGTGCACCACCCGCTGGTATTCGGCGCTGTCCACGGCCCCGCTCTGGAAGCTGTGATACAGCGAGGGCGCGATCGTCGAGCCCAGCCCATACTCGCCGTGACAGCGAGAGCAGTTCACCTCGTACTGCTTCCAGCCGGTGTACTCGACCTGCGTCACTGTTTTGGCCGGTGTGCCAGTGGCCGGCTGGCCGGGTACCGCCGTGTCCTTGGGCGCCGCCGGCGGCTTCGGGGTCGTGTCGGCCGTAGCCGCGCCCGCCGCCGTTCCCCCACTCACGCCCACCTCCGCCGCCGGCGTCGCGCGTCCCGGCTCGGCCTGGGTGCCGATCTCGGTGCGCGCCTGACCGCCTCCCCCGGGGGAACGGTCGCAGCCGGTCGCCCCGAACCCGGCGGCGGCCACCGCCACGCCGACCAGCCGAAGCTTGCCACTCCGCATGACCGATTCCTCCATTCGCTGAAGGCGCGCCTGCCCACTGAACTGCCTAAGATCGCGAAGCCTGAACGGCTGCAACGTGACGCTTCTCCCGGCTCCGGCGTGATGGGCGACCTGGATTGCCGCCGTCCCGCCGCGCGGTCCGCTCCCCTATTCTTCTCCCCATGACCGACTCGACCCGATCCGTGACCCTGGGCCTGGTGCAGATGCGTGGCACCACGGACCCGGAGGACAACCTGCGAACGGCGATCGCCGGCGTGGGCGAGGCCGCCCGGCGCGGTGCACAGATCGTCTGCCTGCAGGAGCTGTTCCGCAGCCAGTACTTCTGCCAGACCGAGGACCACACCCACTTCTCGCTCGCGGAGCCGATTCCGGGCCCGAGCACCGAGCGGCTCGGCGCGGTCGCGAAGCAACACGGGGTCGTGATCATCGCCTCCCTCTTCGAGAAGCGGGCGCAAGGACTTTACCACAACACCGCCGCGATTCTCGACGCCGACGGCAGCTACCTGGGCAAGTACCGGAAGATGCACATCCCGGACGACCCGAGCTACTTCGAGAAATTCTACTTCACCCCCGGCGACCTGGGATTTCGGAGCTGGGACACGAGGTTCGCCCGCATCGGGGTCCTGGTCTGCTGGGATCAGTGGTATCCGGAAGCCGCGCGCCTCACCGCCCTCACCGGGGCGGAGATCCTGTTTTACCCCACGGCCATCGGCTGGCACCCGTCCGAGCGGGCGGAGCACGGCGAGCAGCAGAAAACCGCGTGGGAGACCATCCAGCAAAGCCACGGCATCGCCAACGGCGTGTACGTCTGTGCGGTGAATCGCGTGGGGCACGAGGGCGAGCCGGGGGGCGGGCTCGAGTTCTGGGGTGGGAGCTTCGTCTCCGATCCGGGCGGGCGGGTGCTGGTCAAGGGCGGGCTGGATGAAGCAGTGCTGACGGTCGCCATTGACCTCGGCAAGGTGGACCTGAGCCGCACGCACTGGCCGTTCCTTCGCGATCGCCGCATCGACGCGTACGGCGACATCTGCCGCCGCTATCTCGACTGAACTGCGAGAGCGATTCACACGGAGGCGCGGAGGCCGCGGAGAAAAACAGCAGTTCTCCGC